>NZ_JPHT01000029.1:0-58658 GCF_000733325.1 Frankia sp. Allo2 | reverse complement strand
CGTCAGCACAGCGGCCAGGCTGTGCCGCCTGCCGCGGGGCTTCCGGGGGTCCGGTAGCTGGTTGAAGACCGCCAGCAGACCCGCCGGCGACGGAGGCTGGTTGCCGGCGCCGACGGCAGCCAGCCGATCGAGAACAGGGGCAGGCGGTAATACTGGTGCGGCGGGCATGGCACCTCGAGACGATCATGACGGNGTAGGAANCTCCATGATCTCCAGGAGCCGTGCCCGCACCCATGACGCCCCCGGCCTCGCGTCAGAAGCGCGCTACGCAACNCCACTGGAAGCCCCACACAACGCCGAAAGTCTGCTTACNAGCAAACTTGCCGAGGCCCTGGGTCCCCACCGCGATCGGTTTTCTTGCCCGGACTGGATCCGCACCGCCGCGGCCACCGTGTCCCGATGAACGTCGAGCCCCGCGCAGCGCGGGAACACAACCTCCACCCCTACCTCCCTTCCCAACCAGGAAACACCCTCCAAGGTGCGTTACCCGGGGAAGCCTGAACACGGAAACTGAGGAACGCGCTCACGGCAGCAGGAACAAGTGCCCCAGGCCTCCGCCGCCATACTCAAACACGGGCTCGTCCGCACCAGAGACAGCCGACGTCGACCGGGCAACGCCCCACCATCATCCCAGACACGGCCCGGCACCCAGCAAACAGCCCACCGCAGCCCCATCAAATTCTCAGACAAAATCATCCTGTGGCTATCCGACGTTCCACAGCCGCACGGTGCGCTCGTTGCCGCCGCTGGCCAGCGGTGTGCCCGTCCGGGCGAAACGCCCCCGACAACACCCCGTCGGTGCGTACGAGTGGCGGGCGGCACCCTGGAGCGTCTTCCAGGCCAGGCGAGCAGCCCGGTCAACGGTTCGGGAACCGGGTCACCCAACGGCGCTGCCAGGGGGTCTCGATGGCCCGGTGGTGATGGTGTTCCCGGGTCCAGGCGACAGCGTCCGGTGGGTCCAGTCCGGCCAGAACGGCGAGGCAGGCAAGGACGGTGCCGGTGCGGCCGACGCCGCCCCCGCAGGCGACTTCGACCGCCGTGCCGGCCCGTGCCTGCTCGTGCAGCGCCCGGATGTGCCGGGCGGCCTGGTCCTGGTCACGGGGACAGGAGGAAGTCGGGCCAGTCGATCCACGTGCGCGGCCAGTCCAGCTCCCCGTCGTGGCGGCGGCGAAGACGGCTGGTTCCCAGGTAGAGGCGGATCCGGATCACGAAACCGGGCAGACTGGTGCCTTCACCGCCAGCCGGTCGAAGAACACGGGCCGGTAGATAGCGGAACGCTGGAAGAGCCCCTACGCAAAAATCTGACAGGCTCTCACTGCTACATCAGGCTGGAAATCCTCGCCAAATCCGACCCGGCCGGCGACGGACTCACACGACACGCACAAGATAGCCGTGATACCACGGCCACTCACCGCATAACCTGAACATGGAGGATCGCGCAGGGACGATCTTCTAACACCACACCAGCGGACGTGACCCGAACATCGATCGGGAGAGGAATCCGATGACGCGCAAGCACCTCGTCAGCACAGCAGCGAGCGCTGCACTTGCCGCCGGGCTGGCCCTGACCGGCGCAGCACCGGCCCGGGCAACTACCGCCCACGTCGCCCGCAGCGTGGCCACTCCCGACTCCCGCGCCTCCTACCGGCTGTGGACCCAGCGCGGATACGGGTACGCCGACGTTACCAAGACCTGGTCTGCCCAAAAGGGCTACCCGGGCTTCTACCATGGCACCGTCTCAGGCTGGGTCTACCATTACCACGCTCCCGCCAACCGCAAGGTCGCGGTGCAGGTGAGCGCCGACGGCCGTGTTTTTCCCCCGGAGGGCGCGACATCGAGCTACCGGTACTTCTCCGTCAAGTACGCCTACACCAAGCGGGTTCTGGTCCGCGCCTGCCTGTACCGCTCCGGCGCCAAGGGCGTGTCCTTCTGCGGCNCCTGGAAGTGACCAGCGGGCATTCCCCGTTGGCCGCCGTCAACTCCGCGCTCCGCGCGTCCTGCGACGCGCTGCCCGCGGCCAGGTGCGCGATCCACACCGGCCAGGTGAACCCGGGACAGGACGCCCGGGCGTGGAGTGGGTAGGCCTGTTGAGGTGGACGGGCGGGCCTCGCGTCCTCCTGCCCGACGATTAGCGTTAGCGTCGTTGTGCCTGCTCAGGGGCGGATGCGCCGGCTGGCCGCGAGGAGCGCCAGCGCCGCGACCTGCACGGCGGCGGTGACGGCGATGAGGGCGGGGATGGACAGGTCGTAGAGCGCGCCGGCCAACGCGCCGCCGCCGGCGGTGGTCGCGCCGACCACGCCGGCGAAGACGCCGTAGGCGCTGGCCCGGCGGGCGGGCGGGACGAGGTCGGCGACGGTGGCCCGCAGGGTGGATTCCTGCACGCCGATGGCCGCTCCCCACACCAGCGTCCCGGCGACGGCCAGCGCGGGGGTGTTGGTGAACGCCAGCGCCGGGACGGCGGCGGCCAGCGGCGGCAGCACGGCGAGCACACCGGGGCCGTGGCGGTCGTAGGCCCAGCCGGTCGCGAGCGCGGCGAGGGCGTCGACGCCCATGGCCGCGGCGTACACGACAGGCACCGCGGCCACCGGCAGCAGGCCACGGGTGACCGCGTGGAAGGACAACACGCCGAACGTCGCCAGCCCGGTGGTGGTCGCGGCCGTGAACCCGGCATACGTCCAGAAGGCCCGGGGTAGTCGGGCCCGGGGCGCGGCGGCCGGGGCCGGGCCGGTACGGGGGACGGGCACGGCCGGCGGCTCGTCCGGCTCGTAGCCGGCCGGGTCGGGCACGCGGGCCCGCAGCCAGAGCAGAACAGCAAGGACACCCAGGCCGGGCAGGGCCAGGACGCCGAGCGCCGGGCCGTAGCCGGCGCCGGAGGCGAGCACCGCGGCGACGAGCAGCGGCCCGGCCAGCGCGCCGAGCTGGTCCATCGCCTCGTGCACGGCGAACCCGCGGCCCCGGCCGGTGGCGGCGGTCGCGTGGGAGAGCAGCGCATCCTTGGCCGGGCTGCGAACCGCCTTCCCGACCCGTTCGGCGATCACCAACAGGCCGGCCGCCCACAGCACGCCGGTCACGCCGAGCAGGGGCACGGCGGCGACGGTCAGCGTGTAACCGGCGATCGTCCACGCCCAGAACCGGCCGGTGCGCTCCGCCAGCGGCCCGCAGACCAGCCGGGGCAGCAGCGCCGCGGCCTCGCCCACCCCGGTGACGACACCGACCACGACCGCCGACGCGCCGAGGGAGGCCAACAGCGGCCCGGTGACCGACCGGGCGCCTTCGTAGACGACGTCCGCCAGCATGCTGACCACGCCGAAGACCAGGACAAACCGCCACGGCCGTAGCCTGACCGCGGCGGCGGGCGCTGTGCTCGTGCCGTGCGCCGGTCGGATCATCCCCACACCGCCCGCGCCAGGGCCGCGCCGAGAGCGGCGGCGCCGAACGCGGCGAGCACACTGCCGGCGACGTTGGCCGCGGCCAGCAGCCGGGCGCCGTCCTCGGCCAGCCGCAGCGTTTCGTAGGAGAACGTCGAGTAGGTGCTCAACGCCCCGCACAGCCCGGTCCCCACCAGCGACACCACCTGCTCCGACGCCACCCACGCCGGCGGCGCGCCCGCGCCCGCGGCGCCGGCGACCAGGCCGAGGAGCAGACTGGCCGTGACGTTGACGGTGAACGTACCCCAGGGAAAGACCGTGTCGTGTCGGGTCTGCACCGCCCGGTCGGTCAGATAGCGCAGCGGCGCACCGGCCGCGGCCCCGGCGATCACCAGCAGCCAGTTCACCGACTCGCCTCCCGGCCGACGTAGCGGATCACTTCGACCTCGTCGAGGATGACCAGCCCCTCGGTGACGAGTTCATCGAGTTGCGGGAGGAAGGCCCGTACCCGTTGCTCGTCATCGACGATGACCACCGCCACCGGCAGGTCCTCGCTCAGCGACAGCAGCCGGGCGGTGTGCACGATCGAGGATGCGCCGAACCCCTCCACGCCCCGGAACACGCTCGCCCCGGCCAGCCCGGCGCGGTGCGCCCGGTGCACGATCTCGCTGGCCAGCGGCCGGTGATGCCACACGTCGCTCTCCCCGACGAACACCGTCAGCCGCAACGCCCGGCCGCTCAACCTCATCACGCCCGCCTTCCCGCGACCCGTCGCGTCCTCGCCACGAACCATCGCATCGCAGCCGCCGCCGCCCACACCGCGCCCAGCGCGGCGAGGACGCTCAGCACCAGGTACGCCAGTGCCAGCCCGGTCCGCCCGCCGTCCACCAGCCGCTGCGCGTCGAGCGCATACGTGGAGAAGGTGGTGAACCCGCCCAGCACCCCGGTGCCCAGGAACGGGCGGACCAGCGGATGCACCGTCCGCACGTCGGTGATCAGCACCATCAGCACACCGATCGCCGCGCAACCGGCCGTGTTCACCGCCCAGGTGGTCCACGGGAACGTGCCCGGCATCGTCGGCCACACCAGCGACGCCCCGTACCGGGCACATGCCCCCACCGCCCCACCGGCCGATATCACCGCCAGCAGCAGGACCGCGACCGGCGCGTGACGAAGCTGCCGGCGCCGCACCGGGACAGGCCCATCACCATCAGGGTCGGTGCCATCAGGGTCGGTCGGTGCACCGACCGTCTGCTCGGTGTCGTCCACGCCCGCCCCCTACCTGCGCGACACCCGGGCCNGCCAGGCATGACTTGTCACAGGTAGGGACCGTTGGCGGCGCGCTGCCGCGGTTCGGGTCCGGCGGGCCCCACCGCCGCGCGGTGACCGAAAGCCGCCGCCGTCACACCATACCGGCTTCACTGCCACCGGTTCACCGCCACCGGTTCACCGCCACCGGTTCACCGCCACCGGTTCACCGCTACCGCCGGACGTCGTCAGCCCCCACCAGGATGCCGGCAGCCGCCAGGCCGGGCGGGTGCCGGCCTGCCCGGCCTGGCGTGCTCAGGCGGCAGGCAGGAGTTCCCCGATGAGTTTTTCGACGCGGGCGCGGATGTCGTCGCGGATGGGTCGGACGGCGTCGAGATCCTGGCCGGCGGGGTCGTCGAGTGCCCAGTCCTCGTAGCGGATGCCGGGGAAGACGGGGCAGGTGTCGCCGCAGCCCATGGTGATGACGACGTCAGAGGCCTCGACGGCGTCAACGGTGAGGATTTTCGGGGTTTCGGCGGTGATGTCGATGCCGACCTCGGCCATCGCGGCGGCGGCGACGGGGTTGATCCGGTCGGCGGGTATGGAGCCGGCAGAGCGGACCTCGATCTTCCCGGCGGCGAGACGGGTCAGCCAGCCGGCGGCCATCTGGGAACGGCCGGCGTTGTGGACGCAGACGAACAGCACCGAGGGCTTCGCAGACACGACGGTGTCCTTTCCGGTCGGGTTGCCCAGGTCGATCACGAGACACCTCCAGGAAGACGTGAAGGGGCGGCGCCGTTGGGTGCCACGGCGCTGTCCGGGTGGGTGAGCAGCACCCCGGCGGCCTGCGCCGGGCCGGCGGGAGTCGGCGGGTAGAGCAGCCGCACCAGCCCGTAGCCGACCGCGCCGCCCACCGCCTGGGCGGCGATGAACGCGGGCACCGAGGCGGGGGCGATCCCGGCGAAGGTGTCGGAGAACATCCGCCCGATGCTGATCGCCGGATTCGCGAAGCTGGTGGAACTGGTGAACCAGTAGGCCGCGCCGATGTAGGCGCCGACCGCGGCCGGTGCCCGCTCACCCCGCCCGGACCGCACCAGCGCGAAGATCAGCAGGATGAGGCCGGCGGTCGCGACGACCTCGGCGAGCAGATGCGCCCCGGACGCCCGGTGATGCGTGGAGATCGACACCGCCGACCGGTCGAATATCAGGTTCGCCAGCACCGCCCCGGCGACGCAGCCGAGGATCTGGGCGGGCAGGTAGGCGACGGCGTCCCGCCACGACAGCCCCCCAAACGCGGCGTCAACCACCGTGACCACCGGGTTGACATGCGCCCCGGACACCGGCCCAACCATCAGAATGATCGCGTAGAGGCCGGCGGCGGTCGCCGCGGCGTTCTCGACCAGCTGCAGGCCTGTCTGGTCCGGGCTGAGCTGCGCCGCGGCGATCCCCGACCCGACAACCAACGCGGCGAGCAGCATGGCGCCCAGCGCTTCGGCGGCCAACCGCCGCACCAGCGGCGGCCGGCCCTCCCCGTTGTCTGTCACCGTTCGCTCTCAGTGACCGGTGCCGGCGGTGGCCGGCTCGATCGTCACCGCCGGCACCGTGGGAGCGCACACCGGCCCACAGCCACACGCCGACCCGGGAGCACCCCCNGCCCCCGGTTCCACGGTGCGCAGCTGCGGGCCCGCGCCCTCGGCGATATCGGCGAGCACCGTGTAGATCTCCCACGGCGCACCGTCCGGATCATCCACCCACACCTTGTCCTGCAGCGCGTAGCAGCAGGCGGTGTTCTCCNCCNCCGCCGTCACCAGCCCCGCCTCCCGCAGCCGGCTGGCGGCGGCCGAGACCTCCTGCGAGGTCTCGATCTCCACCCCGAGATGGTTCAACGCCCCCGCCACCCCCGCGCCGCGGGCGTCCGGGTTCTCGATCAGCACCAGCTTCAACGGCGGCACGTCGACGGCGAAGTTCGCATATCCCGCCCGCCGCTTCGCCGGCCCGACCCCGAACAGCGTCGTGTAGAACTCCACCGCCGCGTCCACGTCCGAGACGTTCAACGCCAACTGCACCCTGGCCATCCAGCCCACCCCTTACATCGACACCCATCTATGTTCTTGCGGGCCGAGGATGACCGCAAACATAGACGTCTGTCAATGGCTGGGGCATGTCGGCGGCACGGCGACCGCCTCCCCACCGGCGGGCCTCCCGGTCGTCGACCCGGTCATCACCCCCGCGGCGGCCGGCCCGCCCGGTCTCGCCGGGACGATCTTCGCGTGCCGCGCTCCACTCGCCCGCGCCCCGCTGTGCGCCGACCGGGGCCGGCGACCGTTACGCCGGCCCGCGCACCGGCGAAGTCGTCGCCTTTCCGGATAATCCTCACGGTGAGCCTGAATCGCAAAGGCCATGAATCGCAAAGGCCCTGAATCGCGAAGACGCTGAATCGCGCAGACCGAGAGAAGACCGAGACTCAAGAGCCCGCCGCTGTCGGGACGTCAGGGCAGATCGTACCGCGCTTCGGGAGTATCAGGTCGACCAGGTAACGCTCGACAGCCTGGCGGACGCAGCCACTGTCCTGGAAGTAGGCGGTGTGCGTGTAGGAGCGCCATGTCAACAGCACGCTGTTGGCGAGTTGACGGGCGAGGGACACAGCCCCGGAGTAGGGCGTTGCCGGGTCGCCGGTGCTGCCGACGAGGAGAATCGGCGCAGCGCCGGTGGCGTGGAACGGTCCGGTGTAGCGGGAGGCAGCCTTAACCGGCCAGACCACACAGGCAAGGGCACCGAGACCAGAAAGCAAGCCGAAATGGGGACTCTCGCGGTTGAGTTCGTCAGCAAGTCGCTGGTAGGCGCCCACGGTCGGGAAGACCTTGTCGGCGCAGGTGATGGCCGTATGCGCGGCGATGGCCGTATGCGCGACATCGGCGCTGGTGGAGGTGCTGTACGGCAAGGGGAGGATGGCCCCGATCGGGTCCTGCGCTGCGAAGGAGAGCAGCTTGGAACCGTCGTTGTTGTCGTCGGCCAGTGCCAATGCTTCCGCGAGCCGCGGCCACATGGCATGGGAGTACAGCGCGGACCGGACCCCGATCATGGCGGTCACCCAGTTGAGCGTGCGGGCGGCGCCGGTGTCCTTACCGCCGGCCGGGATCGGCTTCTCGATGAGCCGTTCGACCAGGCGGTCGAAGGCGCCGGCCGGGTCGCCGTGGCCGAAGCCACAGTTGGGCCGGGCCTTGCAGTCGGCGAGGAATGCGCCCAGCGCGGTCTCGAAGCCCTGCGCCATTCGGCGTAGGTCCTCCTGCGGTTGGTTCATCCACACGTTCGGATCTTCTACGCCGTCCAGCACCAGCGCCCGGATCCGGGTCGGGAACATGCTGGCGTAGGTGGCGCCCAGCACGGTGCCGTAGGATCCCCCGTAAGAGGTGATCTTGTCCTCGCCGAGCGCGGCTCGCAGCAGATCAAGATCCCGGGCCGCGGCCTCGGTCGACAGATACGGCAGTTCAGCGCCGCTGAACCGTACACAGCCCTGCGCCCACTGACGCCTGTCGTCAACCAGCTCCTGGTACACGTCGTCATCCTCACTCCCAGCGCGGGAAGCGCGGGAGTCGATCGCGAACGGGGAGGTGGCGGCCGGCGGATCATTATCCTGCCCGCTGCTGCAACGGACCGGCGCGCTCCCACCGACACCCCGCTGGTCGAACCCGACGATGTCGAAACGGTCGCGCAACGACGCGCCGAAGAAGCCCAGCCAGTCGCGGATGAACCCGACTCCCGACTGGCCCGGCCCACCGGCCAGCATCACCAGCGAGCCGATCCGCCGGTGTGGCTGGCGAGCCGGAGCACGGATCAACGCCAGGTTGATCGTGCCTGCGGCAGGCCTGGCGTGGTCCAACGGAACGGGCAGAGTCGCGCACTCCAACCCGTTCTCACACGGTTTCCAGGTTAGCTTTGTCCGGGTGGCCGCGGCGGCGGACCCAGACAAGCCCGACCCTGATATACCGGTCAGCAGCGGCAGGCTTACCGCAAGCACGGCAGCAAGGAATGGGCGTGGTATACGGGCTGATCGGGACGGGCGCATCTGGCCTCCGCTCTCCGGTTCGGTCGAGTGCGTGGCGCTTGCGCCCACCTGCCAGCATGAGCATGCATATAGGCCTCGTTCCAGGAACTCGCCCTCACCCGGCCGGGTGGCGTCAGCGAGCTTTACCGCCGGAAATGTCGCGCAGCCCGTACCCGAGGTAGGTGAGCGAGCGTCTGCCGAACCCTCCCGGCTCCCCTTTTCGTCTTCTCGCCGTGACGGCGGCGGCCACGACCCGCCCGCGGGCGCCAAGACGGGTGTTGGCCGCGGTGGAGCCGCCGGGCCGGTGGCTGCCCCGTCCCCTCGTTACCGTCGCACGGCATGCCGTCGGGTGCGACCGGGGACTGACACATCGTGGTTCCTCACCAGCTCACCCTGGCCTGGCGCCGTGACGATCGGCGCTAGATCGTGACCGACTGCCACTCCCGCGGCCCTCACGGACCCGGCCGAGGCGACATCCGTCGTGCTCGCCCCATCCGGGCCGGACCAGCTCACGGGCGGAGATCCAACAGGCGCACCGGCTGACCCGCCCACCGGTCCGGCGCCGCCGTCGCGATCACCGCGCCCTCGGGACGCTCCGGGGCGGGCTCGGCCGCGTACCGCACGTGCGCCGGCGCCCACCCGGTATCACGGGCCACCGCGAGCGCGGCCGCCAGGTCCAGCTCCACGATCGTCACCGCGGGCAGCGCGGCGATGTGCTCGGCGGTCCCCGGCCGGGCCCGGTCCGCCTCCACCAGCGCACACGCCGGCGCGTACAGAAAGTGCCCCGGCCCGGTGTGAGCGCGTTGGATCAGCCGGGAGGCCAGCACGTTGCCGTAGCCGGCCGAGACCATCGCGGTCTCGTCCAGCACCACATGCAGCGCGTCGCTCACCGTCCCAACGCCCGTGCCAGCCGCCGGTCCAGCTCGGCGTCGGCCTGCGCGGCCTCCTCCTCCGTCGGGTCGTAACCACTCCACTCCCGCAGCACCGCCCGCGCCCGCTCGGCGCGCTCAGCCCGCTCCGCTGGCGTCAGCAGCGTGCTCGCCAACCGGGCCAGATACGCCCGCAACGACAGCCCCTCCGCCGCCGCCACCTCAGCCAGCCGATCCCGCGCCTCCGCCGGAATCCGCACATTCGCATCCGCCATGGACAGCCTCCTTTCACCCACCCCACAGGATACGGGTACGTTCGCGTACCCGTATCGAACCCCGGCTACCTGGTAGCGGCGGCCAGCCAGATCAGGGGCGCAGAACTGCCAGCCCGGCCAGCATTTTCGCTGTGATGATCGCGTTGGTGACGACAGTGAGGCAGCGGGCCTGGTCGGTCTGCTGCTCGGGCCCGGAAAGCCGCTACCCTCAAGGCCGTTATCCTCTGCTGCAACCGACCGGAGCGGGGGAAACGATCTTCACCTACGAGTTCGCCACGGTGGAATGGTTGTGGGACCAGGGGTCCATCCGGGTCAACATGCCCCGGGGTAAGGAGCGGATGTTCCCCGGCAGCTACGACGAGCTGGTCACGGTACTGTCCGACCTCGGCGGCCAGGGCTGGGACGTGGCCACGTGCGCGGCCACCGGGAACTGGCTGTTCTGGACGCTGCGGCGGCAACGCTGATGTCGGGCTGAATGGGACGGGGGTTGACGTGGCGAACCTGCGCGGCTCGCCAGCCGTGCCCGCGGCGGCGGGTCAGCAGAAGGCGACCATCTCGCGTAGCCACTCGCCCAGCTTGGCGATTTCGGTGGCCGACGCGGTGCCCAGCGGTGTGGACCGGGTGAACCGTTGGGTGGATACCGCCGTGATCTCCTCGGTGCGCGCCCAGCTCGGCCGGTCCAGGCCGGACTCGGGCGAGTCGATGCGCACGTGATGGTCCAGGCCCCGGTCCCGCGCGGTCAGGGGCACCACGAGGGCCATGTCGATCGGGAACCGGCAGTGCGTCGCCGAGCCGACCACCACGGCCGGGCGCGGGCCGCCCTGCTCGTGCCCGATCGGCTGACCGAAGTCCACCAGCCACACCTGCCAGGACGCGAGTCTCAGCGCCCGGCTCACCGGTGGTACTCCGGATACTCCTCACGTGCATCCGGCAGGCCGTCGCCGGCCGCGTCGTCGGTCAGCCGCGCCTCGGCCCGGTAGCTGGCCCACTCCTCGGGGTCGGCGCGCAGCTCCTCGTACCGCCGCATGATGCGGCTGATCTTGTGTTCCTTGACCAGGCGCCGGACCGCCTCGCCCAGCGGCACGCCATGGAAGTCCCGCTCGGCGATCTCCGCCAGTTCGTCGCGTAGCCCGCTGTCCAGCTGCATAGATGTCGTAGCCATACACTCCAGTGTGGCACGTGCTATGGACCAAGCTATGGCCATGGGTCGAGCTGCGGCCGGAGGCCGACTCGGTCGTGGTCAAGGACGCTGGCCGCTTCGTGCTGTGGGTCGCCCATGTCGCCCGTGCTCGGCGCGATGGTGCCTACGGGGCTCGATGCCCGGCCGCAGGTCCCCGGCCGCACCAGCCTGATCGGGCACGGTTCGGATCGCCGTTCCCCGCGCCAGACATACGCTCGGACGAACGTTGACGTCGTCAAGCGTCGCCCGCGCCCGACCGGCCGATGCGCACCCGGCCGGCATTCCGGGTGACGTGCACCTGCTGTGACCAGCCACGTGCCCTGACCACTCACGTGCCCTGACCATCGGACCGGCTTCGGACAGAACGACGTATCGAGCTCCTGACCCGGGGAGGGACGGGGCCGCCGGCAGGACCACGCGGCACAGGGAAACGGTGGTCCGATCGGAACACGTCACCGGATGTTGCTTTCGTATACCTCATGACACACACAGTAAACACTACCCTTACGTTAGGGTTGAATGGTGTCGGTGCGTGATCGCCCACGAGGCCGGCGATCGAGCAGCGTCACCGGCGCCGGATGTCCACGGAAAACGGATGTTCGGTGGGAAAGGAACGTCCGGAGGAAAGGGACCACACCGCATGACCGATCAGCACCCACCGTTCGCCAGGTCTCCCCGCCGGGTCCCCCACCAGCGAAGCCCCACAGCGGAGCCGATACCCGTACCCACACCCAGGGCCGGCACGCTGGCCGCGGCCTTCGATCCTCACCGCAACAACCTCAACGCGCTGCGTCTCATCCTGGCCGGCGCGGTGCTCGTGTCCCACTCATGGCTGTTCGTCCGGGGAGAACCGGACCCGTTGACACGTCTGCCCGGTGCCCCCGACCTCGGCACGTTCGCCGTGGACGGCTTCTTCCTCCTCAGCGGCTTCCTGATCATCCGTAGCCACCTGCGGGCACCATCCACCGCCCGTTTCCTCTGGCACCGGTTCCTGCGGGTCGTGCCCGCCTTCTGGGTCTGCCTCGCGCTGACCGCCGTCGCGATCGGTCCACTGCTGTGGCGCCTGAACCGGGGCACCACCGCCGGCTACCCCTGGACCGGCCATGACTCGGCGGTCCGCTACCTGCTCGTCAACGCGGCGCTGAAGATGAACCAGTTCAACATCGGCGACCTACGCGCCGGGCAGGCCGTGGACGGCCCCCTGCACACCCTGTTCTTCGAAGCGCTGTGCTACCTGATGGTCGGCGTTTTCGGCACGGTGGGGATCCTGCGCCGCCGCCGCGGGCTCGTCCTCACCCTCGCCGTCGGCGGGTGGCTGCTCGCCGTCGGCGGGGCGCTCCTCGGCGCCAACCGGCTCACCGACTCCCACATCCTGAAGTACACGGCCGTCTTCCTCATCGGGGCGGCGATGTTCCTCTACGCCGACCGCATCCCGCGCAGCCGGGCCCTACTCATCGCCGCCGCCGCCCTGCTCGCCGCGGGCCTGCTCATCCCCCACGCCTACCGGCCCCTCGCCCTGGCCCCGCTGGCCTACCTGCTGCTGTACGCCGGAACCGGACGGGGGCTGTCGCGGGTGGGGGCGCGCCGCGATCTGTCCTACGGCATCTACGTCTACGCCTGGCCGCTGCAACTGCTCCTGCTCGAAGCCGGGGTCGATGCGGGTATCGGTACGGGTGCCGTCGTCGTGCACATCGCGGCCTCCCTCGCCGTCACCTCCCTCGCCGCCCTCGCAAGCTGGTATGCCATCGAAGCACCCGCCCTTGCGCTGAAATCCTGGCAACCGCCGTCGCCAAGACGTTCGACGGACGCGGGTGCGGCGCACCTGTTCGTCCCGCGGAGCCGTTGACCCCCCGCAAAGGCCGACGCAACGCCCTACCCCACAGATGGATCTTCTAAGTAGCAGATCGTCCGGGTCGACGCAGCGGCCGAAGGATCCACGGTCGTGATCGATCCGGTGCCGGCGGTCCAGGCGGCGGCACCGGCCGGCGGTGCCCACGAGCGACTCGCCGCGGCTGGTGCCGCCGGGCTGGTGCTGCTCAGCAGCGGCAGCACCGGCACCCCGAAGGCGATCTTGCACAACCTAGACGCGATCATGGAAGACAAGCTCGGGAAACGGGCGCGCACCGGCGGTCGGCCCGCCAACATCCTCATGTTCCTGCTGTTCGACCACATCGGCGGCATCAACTCGCTACTCGGCGCGCTGCGCGCGGGCAACACCGCGATCGTGCCGCGGCAGCGGACGCCGGAGGAGATCTGCGCGCTGATCGAGCGATACCGGATCCGGTTGCTGCCCACCAGCCCGACCTTCCTGAACCTGATCCTCATCGGCGGCTAGGGTGAGTCCCCCTGCGTGGTGTAGATCGGGATCGGCTGGTCCTACGACTCCGAGGTGTTCTCCGGGGACCGGTTCTTCCTCTGCGGGGACGCCGCCTGCTTCACCGACCCGTTGTTCTCCCAGGGCGTCCACCTGGCCACCCAGTCCGCCGTCTCGGCGGCCGCCGCGATCGATCGGATCATCGCGCACGAGGACGAACTGGACGCCGTCCACCAGTGGTACGGGCGCAGCTACCGGGAAACCTACGAGCAGTACCACGAGTTCCTGGCGTCGTTCTACACGTTCGCCTCGTTCACCGAGCCGGAGTCGGAGTTCTGGCTGCGCCGCCGGATCAGCGAGTCGGACGACGACCGGCTGAACCGCAAACGATGGTTCGAACGGCTGGCCGCGGGCGACGACGACACCGACACAGCCCGGTCGGTCGCGGGCTTCCGGGACCGTGCCGCCACGATGATCTCCATCGGTCGGCACAAGCGCATGGATCTCAGCGACGAGTTCAGCGACGACGAACTCAACGGCGCGCGGGTCCGCTGGATCACCCACCTGACCAAGCAGCTGAACCGCATCACCTGGCTGCGCTGGAACGGCGACGAGGTCCTGCTGCGGCCGTACTACAAGGTCGAGCCGCTGAGTTTCCGGCTGGAACGCAAGCTGGTGATCGGGAACGAGCTGGGCCAGGACATGATCAAATATCCGTTGGAGGAAGAACACCGGCTCGTCTTCGAGGAACTCCTCAAGGACCGGGTCGGTTACCGGGCCCTGATCCGGCAGCTTGGTGACGCCGGAAGGCAGGATGTGAGCAGCCAGATCGTCATCCGGCTGATGGAGACGGGTCTGCTGACCGGTTTCGACAAGAACGACAACCGGGTCCACATCCAGGACCGCCTGCGCTTCGACGGCGTGGGCACCGACTACGAGGTGTGAGCATGGAGCCAGCGGACGGCATGGAGCCAGCGGGCGGCGGCGAGCCGGCGGTGACGTATGTCTTCATCGCCGGCATCGGGAACTCGGGGCCGGAGCACTGGCAGTACATGTGGTACAAGCGGGCCGGCAACGGGGTCTGGGTGGACCACGAGTCCTGGGACAACCCGGTGCGCGACGCCTGGGTGAAGGACCTCGACGACGTGCTCACGGCGATCGACGGGCCGAAGATCCTGATCGCGCACAGCCTCGGCTGCACGCTGGTCACCGAATGGGCGTGCGAGCATGCCGACGACGCCATCACCGGGGCCTTCCTGGTGGCGGTGCCGGACGTGGGCGGGCCGCGGTTCCCGACCGGCGCGGTCGGGTTCGGCCCGCCGCGACACGACCCGTTGCCCTTCCCGACCGTCATTGTCGCCAGCGAGAACGACCCGTACGGCTCGCTGGCGCATTCCGTGGCGGCCGCCGGGAGGCTCGGCGCCCGACTGGTCAACGTCGGCTCGCGGGGCCACCTCAACGCGGACTCCGGGCTGGCGGACTGGCCGGCGGGCTGGTCCGTCTTCCGTGACCACTTCGCGGGCTGACCGCACGCCGGCTGTAACGGCATCGGCCGTAACGGCATCGGCCGCTGTGAAACCGGGCCCCGGGGGCCGGGGGGAGAGAAGGCGGGCGTGAAGGTTCTGGACGCGGGGCAGCGCGACACCGGCACGGGGTTCCAGCGCTGGAGCAACGGTGATCTGGCGGCGGTGGTGGGGGCTGCGGGCGGGGTGGGGGTGTCGACGGTGGTGGGCCTGCTGGCGCCACGGCCTGTGAGTAAGTATTCGGAAGTCGTGTGAGGGCATGGTTGTGGGCGGCGTGACTGTGGGTCACGCCGCGCCGGGTGGTGGTCAGCCGGGTGGCTGTTTCCACGTGGCGAGGTCGTCGGGGCTGGCCAGCCAGGGCAGGAACCGGTCGAGGTCGGTTCCCTGTGGGGGTTTGCCGCCGGCTCGGCCGCAGGCGTCGAGGTAGGCGGTCAGGTAGGTCAGCGTGTTCAGTCCGTGCTTCTCGGCGGTGCCCAGGACGGTCCAGACGGCGGCGGCGAGGGCCGCGGCGTCGTCGGTGCGGGAGCCGTAGGCGTTCTTGCGGGTCACGACCGGGTGGCGCGGGGCGCGCTCCGCGGCGTTGTTGTCAAGATCTACCATGGGGTAGTCGCGGTGCGCGACGACCCCGTCCCACTCGCGTTCGAGGGTGGCGAGGGCGTCCTTCGCCGCGGGCTGTAGCCCTGGGGAGGCCTGCTGCTCGCGGCGGGCGGTGTCGATCGCCTCGATCGCGCCGTCCCAGGCGGTGTAGGCCTCGGCCAGCCGGGTGTCGGCGTCGGGGCCGGGGGTGTCGCGCGCTCGCGCCCACGCCGTGGCCAGTTCCCGGTGGGCTGTGTAGAGCGCGCGGAACCGGTCGAGCCAGGCCTTCTCCCAGTACTCCAGCTGGACCGGGTTCGACAGCCTCGCCCGCGGGAAGTAGCGGCGAAGGTGGGCGACGCAGTAGAGGTTGACGAGGCCGGCGCGGCGGCGGCCGACGGAGACGTAGACCGGGTGCCGGTAAGAAACCTGTCACCAGGTGCAAACGCGGATGATCTTGTGTTGGCTGGTCACGTGTCGCGTTGCGGGCGCGGTTCCTGGTCAGCCGTGGCTTCGGTGGTCGGCCGAGGGCGCCGTCCTACGATGGTGTGGTGACCGACACTGTGGGTGGCCGTGCGGCGTTTCAGGTTCTGGTCCTGCCCTACCGGCAGACCGGGCAGGGCACGGAGTACGCCTTGTTCCGGCGTGCTGATGCCGCCTATTGGCAGGGTGTCGCCGGTGGTGGTGAGGCGGGNGAGTCCCCGGCGCAGGCAGCCCGGCGGGAAACCGCCGAGGAGGCCGGTCTGGTCGGCGAACGTGAGTTCATCGTGTTGGACGCGCGGGCCACGATCCCCGTCGTCTACGTCACCGGGGAGTTCACCTGGGGGCCGGACGTGCTGGTGATCCCGGAGTACGCGTTCGGTGTCCGTGCGGAGGACGCCGAGGTGACGTTGTCGGACGAGCACACCGAGTTCGGCTGGTTCGGCCTCGACGACGCGGTGAAGGTCGTGCAGTGGGATTCCAACCGCACCGCTCTGTGGGAGCTGGACCATCGGCTACGCCACGGCATCGGTCACCGCGCCGCCTGAGCGACCAGGTCCGTGACCCCGCGGCCGAGCACTGTCGGGGTGTCCGTTCCCGACTCGCAGCGGGCGGCTGCGACCGACTTCGCGCACTCACGTAGTCGTCGACGATGCCCCCGCGCGTGGTCCGCGGTGAGGCGTGCGTGTTCGTGGGGATCGTCGAGGAGACCGTCGGGGAGACGCGCGGCGGTCAGAGCCGTGGTGCCCTGCCGGGTGTCCAGCCTCCGCCAGACCGCTGGTCTCGCCTCGCGGAACGCCATGTCGATGAACGCTGTGACCGGCCCGCCGGCGGCGCGTGCCACCGTGAACGCCGCTGCGACCGTGGCGGCGGGCAGGTAGGTACGGTTCTCCTCGTCGGCGAGGGTGCCGGTGGCACGGGTGAGGTCGCGGAGGGCGGGGAACAGGGCGATCGTGGGCGCGCGCAGCCCGATCGTGGTCGGTAGGGCGTGGACCTGGACCGGGCCGGCGGGGTTGAGGAACGCCAGCGAGTTCGCGACCAGTGCCACCGGCCCGGCGACGCCGGTCAGCAGGTGGAGCAGGGCGGTTGTCTTGCCGCTGCCTCGCCCGCCGAGCAGGCACACCGCGCCCGTCGGGGTCAGCACGCTCGCCGCGTGTAACGGGATCCGGGGGTCGAGGAAGAACCGCGCAGGATTGAACGCTTAGCGCCGTCCGGGGCTCACGAGTCGCCGGGCAGGAGTTCGACGGCGCGCAGGCGGTCGGCCTCGGTGGGCTTGGTGTAAACGCGCGTGGTGTCAGTGCGCGCGTGGCCGAGGAGCTCGGCGACCAGGACGAGGTCGGCGCCGCGGCGGAGCATGGCGGTCGCGAAGGTGTGCCGCAGGACGTGCGGGGTCAGGTCGTCGATCCCGACGGAGCGGCCGAGGTCGGCGACGACCTGGTCGACGGTGCGGGTCGACAGGCGGCGGCCGTAGCGGTTGAGGAACAGCGCCGGGTCGGCCTCGGCGTTCGGCCAGGCGGCCCGGGCGGGTTTCCAGTCGGTCAGCGCCCGGCGGGCCCGGGGGTTGGCCGGGATGGTGCGCGGCTTGCCGCCGTCGCGGCCCTTGCCGGCCCGGACGTGGACGGCTCCGGTGCGGGCGGTGACGGGCACGTCGTCGAGGTCGAGGGCGACGAGCTCGGCGCAGCGCACGCCGGTGTTGTAGAGCAGCTCGATGATCGTGCGGTCGCGTAGCGAGGGCAGCCGTTCGGCGGCGCGCAGCACGCGGCGGGCCTCGTCGTCGGTCAGGGCGCGAGGGGCCTGCTCGGGAAGGTCGGCGCGGTCGACGACGGCGCGGCCGAGGTGGCGCCAGGTGAAGAAGTGGTCGAGCGCGGTCAGGTGCGCGTTGATGGTCGCGGGCCGCTTCTTCGCGACCGTGAGCAGGTGGGCCCGGTAGTCGCGGACGGCGAAGTCGCGGGCGTGCGCGTCGGACAGCGGGTCGGCGCCGGTGGGGTCCGCGGCGGCGCCGTCGGTGTCGAGCCAGCGCAGGAACCCGGCGACCCGGGAGGCGTAGGCGCGCCGGGAGTGCTCGGCGAGCCGGACGTGGTCGAGCTCGGCGCGGTAGGCGGCGAACAGCTCGGCGTACCGGTCGGGCGGGCGTTCGCCGCCGCGCCGGCCGCGGCCGGTGGGTGGTGCGGTGGCGCTGGTCGTCACCGACCACGTCCTCTCGGGGTAGCGGCGGTTCAGGCGTGCGGCTGATGGTCCGGGNCGTAGTCGGTTCGCGGTCCCACCACGATGTCGTCCTCGGTGGTGGCCGGGCCGGCGACGTGGCACCGGCAGCGTGCGATGACGCAGCCGTACCGGCCGTGGTCGTCCACGGGGTGGTCGCACCAGGGATCGACGCAGCGCTCGGCGGTCTCGAGTTCGGCGGCCCGGTCCAGGNACCGGCCGGCAGCCTCGGGCTGGCGGGTGGCCTCGGCGCGGAGCCAGGCGATGAGCTCCTCGGTGGTCGCGGGCGGAGCGACGTCGGTGGTCATGGGTTCTCCGGTCGGCCAGGCGGCGCAGGTCCTGCGGGGTCTGCCGGACGCCTCGGTGCACTGTGTGGTGACCTCGCCGCCGTACTTCGGGTTGCGTGACTACGGCGAGCCCGGCCAGATCGGCCTGGAGCCCACGCCCGCGGCCTACGTCGCCCGGCTCGCCGAGGTGTTCACGGAGGTTCGCCGGGTGCTGCACCCGGACGGGACGTGCTGGCTGAACCTGGGCGACAGCTACGCGGGCAAGGCCAACGGCGGCCCGTCGGTGGGCCTGACACGCCGCGCCGACCGGGCCGAGCTGATTCCGCCGCGGCGGAACACCACCGCGGCCGCGCCCTACAAGAGCCTGCTCGGTATCCCCTGGAGGGTCGCGTTCGCGTTGCAGGACGCCGGCTGGACGGTCCGCAACGCGATCGTGTGGGCCAAGACGAACGCGATGCCGGAGTCGGTGACCGACCGGTTCGCCTCGCGTACCGAGACGCTGTTCCTGCTGACCCGCTCGGCGCGCTACCACTTCGACCTCGACCCCGTCCGGGAGACACCGGTCGACCCGACCGGCGGTGCTGAGTGGGCCCAGCGCAGGAAGCAGGGNGTGCCCGGCCGGCGGGGCCGCAACCCCNAGTCGTCGGTGACGGCCGCCGACCGCGACTTCGCCGCCCACCAAGCCGGCCGTAATCCGGGCGACGTCTGGCAGATCCCGGTCGCCAACTTCCCCGGCGCGCACTTCGCCGTGTTCCCGCCCGAGATCCCGCGGCGGGCGATCCTGACCGGCTGCCCGCCCGGCGGGGTCGTGCTCGACCCGTTCTCCGGGTCGGCGACCACCGGCATGGTCGCGCTGCAGCTCGGCCGCCGCTACGTCGGGATCGATCTCAACCCCGACTATCACCGCCTCGCGCTCCGTACCCGGCTGCTGGAGCGGCCGCTGCCCGGTATCGACCAGCCGGCCTCCTGACCAGGCCCACGCGGCTCGATCGGCGCCGTTGATCAGCGGTAGTAGGACATGTCGACCGTCATCGTCAGCCGCAGCTGCGGCGGTAGCTTGTCGCCGTCGTCGTCATAGCGCAGGTCCGCGAAGCCGAAGCCGAGGATCACCGCGTAGAGATGGTCGTTCATCCAGTCGCCGGCGGCGTGCAGCAGGTCGGACTCCTCGCTGCCGTAGAAGCTGACGACCTGGGTGGCGGAGCCTTCGTGGGCGATCTCGACCCGCACCGGGCCGTGGAAGGTTCGTGTGCGCCCGGTCGGGCGGCCAATCCGAGGCACCGCCGTGTCCTGCCCCGCTGGCCGGTCGCCATCCTCGGTCATGACTCCTCCTGATCGTTCTCGCCCGGGTCACGCAGAGGGCGCAGACCCGTGCCGGTGGGCGGGGCGGCGAAGGCGTAGCGGCCGAGCATGTTGATGTGCCGGTCGGCCAGCGGGGACAGCCGGGCGACGTCGAGGTCGTGCACGTCGTGGCCTGCGGTGCGCAGTGCGGTGAGGGCGGCGTCGAGGTAGCGGGTGTTCCACAGCACGACACCGACGCGGGCGAGGTTGACCCGGTGCCGGGCAATGGCGTTCAGCGGCCCGTAGTCGCCCTCGGCGTCGCCGGGCAGGGTGGCACGCCACAGTCGCTGGTCGGACAGGTCCGCGATCCGCGGGGAGAACCGGTAGCCGAGCAGGCGGAACAGGCCGAAGACGATGTCGGAGTAGCTGGCGGTGTCGGTCGCGACCATCTCCGGCTTCGGCCCGGCGTCGAGGGTGAGCAGCGTGTCCAGGATGTAGAGCGAGTCACGGACAGTGCCGGGCACGACGACCGCGCCGATCCCTGCGACCTGGTCGTTGACCGCGTTCAGCCAGGTCACGCCGCGTTTGAGCCCGAAGTAGCGGGGGCTGGGTCCTGCGTTGATCGTGCGGACCGGGACGACGAACCGCAGTCTGTCGACGGAGGCGACCAGCCCCCCGCCCCATGCCTGGGCGAGCCCGATCTGTGCCTGGGCGGTGATCAGAGCCGCGTTCGCCGCGGCGTGGGTGTCGGCGCGCAGGTAGTTCTGGTCGACGTGGGAGAGCCGGTCGCGGCTCAGCGCCGGCTCGCTCGGCTTGGTCACCGGGGTCAGCCCGACGTTGCATGCCTCGGCGACCAGCAGCGCTGCGAGGGAGATGTGCAGGTTCTCCATCCGGCNGCCCGACCCGCCCAGATGGGTGTAGGCGCCGAGGAACCCGGTCCAGGCGTGCACCTCCAGCAGCAGATCGGGCAGGTCGACACGGGGCAGCATCGCCGCGGTTGTCGCCCGCAGCGCGACCAGGCTGTCCGGTTCCCCGAGCGCCTCCAGCCGGCTCACGGCCAGGCGCATCCGCCCGTCGGCCGCCGGCTCGACCCGCACCGGGCTGTCCGGTCCGGCCTCGGCGAGCCGGTCGACGGTCTGGCGCCACGCGGCGTCCAACGAGCCGGCGAGCTCACGCAGGTGGGTCTCGACCGGGGCGGCCAGGCCGAGACCGGCGAGCACCTCGCCGCGGACCCGATCCCATCCCTCGCCGGCGAGCAGCCGGGCCCGCGGGTCAGACCATCGCTGCGAACGCACGGCGAACACGTCGCGCCGGCGCAGCGCCCGATGCAGCTGCTCCAGCACGCACAGCACGTAGCCGTCGCGGTCGACCGTGCCAGCCGGCAACGTCGGGTTGGCCAGCACCGCGCGCCGCCACACCGGCGGCACCAGATCGATGTCGACCTCGTCCGGGCGGATCCGGCGACGGCCGACCAGGTTCGGCAGTAGCCGGACCGCGTCGAGGACCGGCTGGCCGTCGCCGGTCGCTGCCAGCGGCAGCGCCTCGGCGAGCAGGAGGAGAAAAGGGCGGACCGTGCCGTAACGGCGGGCCAGCTCGGCGCGCATCACCNTCTCCAGGCCGGCGTCGCCGGGCACCAGCTCCTCGACCAGAGCGGCGGCCTCCAGCACCCGTTCCCGCGGCGCGACCTGCTCCACGACCGCCCAGGCTGCGGCGACGTCGAGCGCCTCGCCGGCCGTGCCGGCCAGCAGGCCCAGCAGCGCGGACGCCGCGCCGGCGAGGGTGACCGACGCCTTCTCCAGCTTCGGCAGGACGGCGAGGCGTTCCTGCTGCGCGGCGCGACGCGCCGGGTTGAGCAGCCGGGTGGCCATCAGCACGTCGAACAGGTCCAGGGCGTCGTCGACCGCCGCCGCTTCCAGACCGCGCACCGTCGCCAGCAGGGTCGCGGTACGCCGCGGCTCGGCGAGCTCGCGTAGCAGCGGCGCCTTGGCCGCCAGGCCGTAGCGGGCCAGCGTCGCCAGCCGGTTCGCTGGCACCCCCGACACATCCGCCGCGCCGGCGCCCACCACGATGACCTCGCCGGCCCGTGACAGCGCCCGCTCCAAGCCCGGCCCCGACGTCCGCGTCGGCCCCCGCCGCAGCCGCTCCAGCTCGCTTACCCGGGCACCCGGCGCCACCTCGAGGAGACTGCGCAGCCGTCCGGCCAACTGCGGATCGGCCTGCTCAGCCGCGACGGCGAGCTCCTGGTGCACCCGGTCGGTGGCCTCGCTGCGCACGGAGACCACCAGACGGGCCAGAACACTCACCCCTGGCAACAGCACCCGGCTACGGCGCAGCCACGCCGTGGCCTGACCGAACAGCGCCACCGGACCCTCTGCCTGCGTCCACGCCCGGCTCGCCAGGAACGCCCGCAGCTCCGTGGCTGCCTGCGGGTCGGCGAAGTCCCGGTAGCCGTAGACCGACCGGATCTCCCGAGCATGCTCATGCTGCGTCGGCAGCCGCTCGGTGTACCGCTTCACCACCGACGAGTCCGCAACGTCCAGCTGGCCCGCGAGATAGTCCACCACCACCCACGGCACCTCCAGCGGATCGCTCAGGAACGTCCCAAGGAACCGCACCGTGCCCAGCTGAACGGCGAACCCCAGACGCGAGTGCTCGCCCCGGCGCCGGACGACGAGCTCCCGGTCGGCGTCATCCAGAAAGAAGAACCGCTCCAACTCAGCCCGCACAGGTTCACCATCGAACCGCCCGTACGCCGCAACCTGCTCATCCGTCAGGAACTCCACCGGCACACACAGATCATCGACCCGGCGACCGCCAGCGACCGAACCGCCCTAACCGTTCAATCCTGCGCGGTTCTTCCTCGGACCCCTTACCGGCACCCCAAGTAGGGCGACCGCGCCAGCAGCTGGTCAGCTCGGACGCGGGGGACATGACAGCCGATCACGAGCGCTGCTTGACCTCCCACGGTTTGTCTCGCTCTCCGAACTGGACAGTGCGCCACATCGTCNCCCCCGCGCCTGGCCCGATCCCCGCCTCGTTCCTGGAGCGCGTCACCCGCAACCTGGCCGACCGGGACCGCGCCGCCGGCGTGTTCGCCGGGCAGGATCCCCCCGGTACCTCTGCGAGCTGTACGGAATTGATCGCACTCTGTACCGGACCTACGACCTTCCCGCCGAACCCCGCCTGACGGGCGTGCGTGGTCTGCTCGGCGCGGCCTACCCCGCCTCCTCTCAGCCGAGTGTCCGGCCCCCGACGTCGGCGCCCGTACCCCGTACGGGCGTCTCACCCGGGCCAGAGACGGCCGGGCCGCGGCGGTCTGGCCGGTAGACCCGCCGGCTTCACCGGGTTACATGGCGATCTATCTAGATCATCTTCATCGGTGGGGCCGCGGTGAGTTCCCCGTCTCCGGGGGAGGCTGCGGCCGACGCCTGCCATCCTGTCCAGGGGGTGTCCTCTCCGGGGGAGGGAAAGCCCGCCGTATGATCTTCGCCGCGTCCGGCCGGGCAATACGCTCTCGAAGAGCTCCGTGTGTAGCGGTGTCGTGCACGACGCGGCCGGGAAACTCGGTCGTGTTGATGACGATGATGCGTCCGGTCTGGCCGCTTTGCTCAAGAACGGCGAGCCGGTGGCTGCTCGCCGGCGTTGTCGTTGTCGATCCATTCTGGTCGCGGAAGGCACTCGACAGCCCGGCGCGGGTGACCCAATGGCGGCCAAGAGTGTCGCGGCCGGCCTCTACGTCACGGCGTCCGCTTTCCCACCGCTGGTAGGTACGGTCGAGGAGAACTTGCTCGGATGCCTCCAGGCAGATGGCCTGTGGTGGTCCGTATCCGGCCCGACGGAACTCCGCGATACCGGCCTGCATTCCGCTTAGATCTCCGAGGGTGTTCTGCCATCCGACATTCCAGTCCTGCATCCGTGCGACGGCGGCGACTCTGTGCGCGAGATAGGTTCCTTCGGCGTTGATCAGATCATGGAGTTCGGCGGGTACGACAGGNATTCCGTCGAGGCCGTCACGTAGCTCGTGAGGGACAGGCAGAGTCCCCTGCGTAGCCAGCTCGTGTAGAAGTATGCGCATCAGCTCGTCGCGTTCGAGCATCAGTGTCCCGGACAGCTCCATCCCCTGGGCCCCGGCAGCGGTCAGGGCTGAGGATTTGCCGGCACCAGGCGGCCCGACGATCAGGCTAAGCTGTCGGCCAGGATGGGGCAGTTGGCCGTGCTGGGCGACGTGAGCTGTCAGGTAGCGGTCGACGACCCGGTCATAGATCGCGGCACGTTGCTCGCTGGGAACACCACCGGGCAGGGCCTGGTCTGCGGTGGCGTAGGGAGATCTGGTCGACAGGATCCCGCCGGGCGCAAGCAGAGTTTCCAGCGTGTGGGCGTAGCTCCGGTACTCGTCCGAGGAGGCCATCTGTCTATCAGGTCAGGTCGCTACGGTGGCGGCGTACTTGGGCGACGAGCGGCCGCGGCAGCAGGCCGGCATCACCAGCCGCCTCCACGACAGCGAAGCTGTCCGACCATGGCTGAGCCTCATCCCGGTGAGGGTCATGGGCTTGGTATGGCCAGATAGCGAGGATCTCTACCAGCCGTTCACTGGGAAGGTCGCCGCACACATACAGATCGATGACATCGGCGAGTTCCCACCGTCCCTCGTGAAGATACGGGCCGGGGGCATGCAGCCGCGCCGCGTCCAGTGCACCACGCACTGTCGGATCGCTCAGGATGACCAGGGGCAGGCCCATCGCGGCATCCTCGCGAGCCGCGGCCAGTGCTACACGGCCAAGCGAACGGTCGGCGATACGCAGTCGTGCCTGGCTTGCCGTCCGTTCCTGCCAGGCATGACGAACGCGCTCAGCCGATGACGATGAAGCAGAAGGAGTCACGAGTCGCCGTCCTGAACGTCGTCGAAACCCGTCGTCGGTAAGGCGATGAGATGGGCGGTGTCGTTGTGGGAAACCAACGTCCACCGAGCCGAGCCGATCTCGGGAGTACGGTGCACCCAGCGGGTCAAAGAAGCATGCGCCACAGTGAAGGCCACCCGCGCCGAGGACCCGGCGGGTAGACCCAGCAGCAGGGTATGCATCGCCTCGACGGTTTCCGCATGCGCGAGGATGAGAATCCGCTCGCCAGCGTGACGCGTGACGATGTTCTGCAAACAATCGGTCGCCCGGGCGAGAAACGCGTTCCAGCTCTCGGCACCGGCAGCGAACGGGCGGTCCGGCTGGTCAGCAGGACTCGAGCCGAACGCCTCCCAGATATCCGTCCACGGCTTGCCGTCGGCGTCACCATGCGCCGGGCCGGACAGACGTGGCTCAATGTGCGGNGTCAAGCCAAGGCGTGGGGAGATCACGGCGGCGGTCTCACGGACCCGTCGCCGCGGCCCGGCATACACCACATCGAACTGGCGGTCGTGGTGCATCCATTCCAGCCGCCGGCCCGCCTGGTCTACTTGGCCACGCCCCCGCAGCGTCAACCCGGTGCAGCCCCGGTCGCCGCCAGCGATGCCCGCGAGATTGCAGTGCGCCTCTCCGTGCCGAACCAGCACAACATCCGTGTCCACCCGCACCCCCGTTCCACTGCCATACATGATCAAACCGGCACAATCCGCGTTTCCAGCACACAACCCTATTACGGCCTGTGCGCACCTGCTGACTGAACGGGCCGGTGAATGCGAGTCAGGGGTTCGGAGGCCCGCGCGGCCGCGAGACCATCACCCATCCCACAGACCGACCGCTGGCGAGANAACCCGATGGACGGCGCACTGTGCGCTACCACCACCGTGATGTCATCGCGTTCGTCGAGGCTCGCCACGCCGCAGCCAGCCCCCGGACAGAGGGCGGATTGGCGTCGGCGGTTTCGCGTCCGGTTGGGGTACACCCCAACACCACACGATCAACTAGCGCGAGAAGTGTCAGGTTAGAGTCCGTCGCAGCGTTTCTTGACGTATGTCTACTTGGTTCTTAGAGTCCATCCTGACATTTCAGGGTGCGGAAGGGGTCAGGGCGGATGCGGGTCGGCTACGTCAGAGTCAGCAGTGCCGACCAGAACACGGTGAGGCAACTTGACGGGGTGGACGTCGAGCGGGTGTTCGTCGACAAGGCGTCCGGGAAGGACAGCGACCGGCCGAAGCTCGGCGAGATGATCGCGTTCGTCCGCGACGGCGACACCGTGCTCGTGCACTCGATGGACCGCCTCGCGCGCAACCTCGACGATCTGCGCAGCACCGTGCGGATGCTGACGGGCAAGGGCGTGCGGGTCGAGTTCGTCAAGGAGGGCCTGACCTTCACCGGTGAGGACTCGCCGATGGCGACCCTGTTGCTGTCGGTCATGGGCGCGTTCGCCGAGTTCGAACGCGCCCTCATCCTCGAACGCCAGCGCGAGGGCATCGCCGCCGCCAAACAGCGCGGCGTCTACACCGGCCGCAAACCCGCCCTCACCCCCGACCAGGCGCGTGATCTGCGCGAGCGCGCCGCCGGCGGCGCGCGGAAGTCCGACCTGGCCAAGGCGTTCGGCATCAGCCGCGAGACCGTGTACACCTACCTGCGGGCCGCACGCCCGGCCGGATGTGGCAGCGGATCTCCACCATCTGACTCACGTGACCGCGCCGACGGCGCTGTCACCTGCCGGTATGGGGCGGCCTGCCCGGGATCGTCGGCGACGCCGGGATCGTCGATGCAGCCGAGTCGGACGGTGACGGGGGCGACGCCGGCGTGACGCCCGCCCGGGTGGGAGGGAAAGCAGCGCCGAGCAGGCCGGCCACGGCGGGCGGACGGGCGGGGGCCGGGCGGGGCTCTGCGGGATGCTCGTAGGTACGCCGTAGGGCGCGGTCCGGCCCGTACAGCTCGCCGCGGTAGCGTGGTGGATCCTGTCCCTCGGCCGGCACTGTCCCCGCCGCGGTCGCGTTGACGTCGCCGCGCAGATCCCGGCTGTCGACGGCGACGATCTGGCGGTCCGGGCTGTACATCTCGCAGCGGACCAGAAGTGCCGCATCGTCCCCGACCTGCCCGCGCAGGCGGGCGATCTCGTGTGCCACGACGCTTTCGGCCACACGGTGCGGGTCGGCGTCAGCCCGGGGCGTTCCGACGCCGTACAGCACCCAGCTCTGTCCACCGTCGGCGGAGACGAGCAGCTGCCCACGTGGCCCGGCGGTCGGACCTGCCGCCGGCGCTGGGGCGTCGAACTCCCACCGTCCGCGCCGCAACTGCAGCCAGTCGACCGGCGGCGCCGGTTGCCCGGTGTGCAGACTGACCCAGTCGCGCAGCATCTGCCGGTTCTCCGTCGACGCCCTGCCGGGGTCGATGCGCACCCGGGCTATCTCCACGTCGTTCTCGGTCAGGACCAGGGGAGCGGTCGTCGCGCTGCGGCTCAGGGCGTAGCGCACGGGTTCCGCCGGCCCGGCCAGCGCCGGCGCGGCCCCCTGCGTACCGGTAGCGGCATGCTCGGGATCGTCGGGCAGGTAGGGCAGGTCTTCGACGTCGAGCCCTGCTGCTGCGGCCGGTACGCCGGCCACCGCCAGCGGTGCGTGGTCGTGGACCGCGACGACGAGAAGACCGCTGGCGTCGCGGTCAAAGATTTCGACGCGGTAGTGCGCCCGATCATGCAGATCCGTGCCATCGCGGCGGTCCGCCTCGACGGCCTTCTCAGCCTCATGCATGGCGAAGTCGGCCGCATCGCCCTCGCGCAAGACGATGCGTAGGCCACGCAGTGTCCAGATCTGCCTGTCGGGCGAGGTGGACACCAGCACCGTCCAGGCCGCCGCGGGAAACGGGGGAGCGGTTTGAATGCGGCGCAGACCAGCGTGGACAGGTGCCCAGTCGGATAGTGGTGTCCTGACGTCGGTGTGCAGAGTGATCCACTTGTCGAGGAGGCCTTCCTCGGCTGATGCGGCCACATCCAGTCGGACTGCGGCAGCCTGCTTGCCGTCGATGGCCAGAGTGGCGTCGAGAATATTGCCGACTCGGGTGGTAGCGACATCGACGGTGATTCGTTGGCCGACGCCGGCGGTCGCCAGGGAGGCGGTCAGCACACGTTGTTCGGTCAGGGCGGCGGCGAGGGCGGATACATGTCGTCGAACGACATCTGCCCCAGCAGGGCCGAGATCGGCACCGTCCGTCGCCGTCGTGCCACGATAGCCGCCTCCCTGGACCGCTTCCGAACCCGTCGTCTGCCGTGCACGTTTTGCGTTGTCCGTGACGCTAACGGGTGACATGCTCACATGGCGGAGCATTATGGGGGAAACAGCAGGTCCGAGGGGAGATCATGCACTTCTCTGGCTGCGTGACGTCACGATCAGGCCGAGGTTTCCGCACTGTCCGTCGCAGGGATGTCCTGCGTGGGCAGGCGGCTGTCCGCGCTGGTGGGGCGGCCTGTCGGCGCCGCCGTAGGGGTGGACGGCGAGGTACGTCGGCGCCGGGACAGCGGCGGGNAGTTCAGCGCGGCGAGCTCCTGCTCGGTCCATCCGGCGTCCACCGCGGCGGCGCGTCTGGCCGCGTAGTCGTCGTCCGCGGCCGCGATTTCCTCGACGGCGGCGTCGGTCAGAGCGCGTCCTTCGGCGCGGGCGGCGGCGAGCAGCTCGGCCGTGCGGGCCTTTGCCCGCGCGGGCCCGTCGGCGGCGTCGGCGCGCCGGGCCGCCGCGAGACCGAGGTCGCCGATCGCGGCCACCCGCCCGCCCAGTGCCTCAAGCGCCGCCTGTTCCGCGGCCTTTCGGGTTGCCTGGGTTGCCATCGCCTCNCCGTCTCCTGCCGTGAAAACGCGGCGACCGCCCCGTCCAGCCGCCGCTTTGGACCGGGCCACGCTGGCAGCCGCCGCCGGGCCCTGTCACCTCAGATCGCGGCAGCAAGATATCCATCCGTCCCACGGATGGAGGGTCCGCGCCGGCGGGCGCGGACAGGGCGGCCGTGACCGGCACGAGTGGGGACGGCAGCGGCCTGTCTGCGCGGCCGCGCCGCTACCGGCCCCCGGGACAGGGCCGGGCGGTGTACCGGATACGGCTCGCGGNCGACGAACTCGCCGAGTTGCGCGAGGCAGCCGGACGCGTCCAGATGAGCCTCAGCGGCTACATCGCCGAGGCAGCCCTCACCGTGGCACGCAACACGCGACCGCCGACCCAGACGCCGTGGCGGGACGCCCTGGTCCATCTGGCCGAGGCATCCGCTCAGCTACGCCGCGTGGGAGGAAACCTCAACCAGCTCGTCGCCCGCTTCCACACCGTCGGTGAGCCTCCCGCCCGGTTGGAGGAAGTGCTGCGGATCGTGCTCGCCCACGCGGAACGGGTGGAGCGGGCCGCAGACCGGACCGCCGCGAAACTTCCATGATCGGGAAGGTNGTGCGGGGGAAGGAGGTCCACGGCCTGCTCTACTACCTGTTCCGCGAGTCGGAGGAGCACGTGGACCCACATCTGGTCGGCGCCTTCGACGACCACGAACTCCTCGAACCACCACGCCTGCCTGACGGAAGCCGCGACATAGGCCCGTTGGGCCGGTGGATGAACCAGTTCATCAAACTCACCCCACCGCAGATCCGTCCGAAGGCGATCGTGTGGCATCTGTCGATCTCCGCCGCACCCGAGGACCGGACGCTCACCGACGCCGAGTGGCGGCAGGTGTGCGCGGACATGGTCGTGCGCACGGGTCTGGCCCCGGCCGACGATCCACACGGCTGCCGGTGGGCTGCGGTGCGCCACGCTGACAACCACGTCCACCTCGTCGTCGTACTGGCCCGTGGCGACGGGCGACGGGCTCATCCGGACTCCGACTACCACCGGGTAGGGGAGGTGTGCCGGGACGCAGAGATCCGCCACGGCCTCCGCCGCACCCGCCCACCCAACCGCACCGTCGGCCCCCAGACGACCCGCGCCGAACGCGAGAAAGCTGCCCGGCGTGGGCAGAAGGAGCCGGTGCGGGTCCGGCTGGCCCGCACGGTGCGCGCGGCCGCGGTGAGCGCGCATGACCGGGACAGTTTCGCCGCCGCGCTCGAGCGGGACGGGTTGCTGGTCCGCTGGCGGCACAGTGACCGGGACCCTGGTGAGATCACCGGCTACGCGGTGGCGTGGCCCGATGATCTGACCGGCGACGGGCAGCCAGTCTGGTACGGCGGGTCGAGGCTGGGCGCCGACTTGTCCCTGCCGAAACTCGCCCGCCGCTGGACCCCACCCGCGGATGGCGACGTCGCGGAGGGGCGGCGGATCGTCGATCCGGCCGCCCGCCGGCAGACGGTCGCCGACGCGGCCCGCGCCGCCCGCGTCGCTGCCGGCCATATCCACACCGCCGCCACCGATCCGGCCGCCGCGGGGACGGGGGAACCGGCCGCGCATGCCGCCGGCGACCTCGCCGGCGCCGCCGCCCACCTGTTCGGCGGAGGCGGGCCGGGTGTGCTCGACGGCGCCGCCCGCCGTCTGGTGCAGGCCGGCGCTGCCCCCTACGGCCGTACCCCCCACGCCGATGGGACTGCCGATCTGCTGCGTGGGCAGGCGCGGCTGCTGCGTGCGCTCGGGCGGATCGGCGGGCAACGCAACGATGCCGCCGAGTTGCTGCTCGCCCTGGCCGAGCTTGCCGAGGCCATCGCCCGGCTGCGCCGCGCCCAGCAGGCCCTCGACGCCGCCCGCGACGCCCAGGCCGCCGGCGATGCGCTGCGCCAGCATACCGCCGCCCTGAGCCCGCCGCGCCCCCGCACCGCCGCGGTGCGGGCTTCTACGGTGGCCGCACCGTCGCAGGACGCCCGGTCGACCCTGGCTGATCCGACGCCGCCCNCCCNCCCTCNCCGGTAGGAGCCGCCCGCCATGCCTGACACCGATGCCGCTCTGCGTCAGCGTCTCGATGACCAGCAGACCCTGCTCGACGCCCAGCAGCAGCAGATCGAGGATCTGACCGCCGCCTACGAGGCGCTGACCGACACTGTCGCGGCACTGCACCGCCGCCTAGCGGCGGTGGAGTCGTCGGCTGGCTCCCGGCCGTGGTGAGCGGACCGGGACCGGTCGAGCCGCAGGTCGCTGCCCACCTGTCGGCCGCGGCCGCGCAGGCGGGCAGCCGCGACGGCTGGGCCCGGTGGCTGGCGCTGGCCGGGCAGGCCCGCACGCGAGCAAACCCGGTGCGGGACGCTGCCCTGCTCGTCGACCCGCTGACCCGCCTGTTCCACGCCCGCGGCTACAGCCTCGCCGCCGGCGAGCGTGGCCAGGTGCGGATGGACCGCGTCCACCGCACGGTCACCCACCCCCCGACGTTCCTCGCGGATCTGGGGATCATGCAGGATCTCGCGCATGCCGCCGCCCACCTGATGCTGCACCCGGATCTTGGCCCGCAGGTCGACTGCGTCGGGCGGGACCGCGCCGAGGCGCTTAGCGTCGCCTACCTCGTCGCCGCCCACGCCGGTGTCCCCCTGCCCGTCCCTGATGCCCTGCCCGATCCGCGGCAGTGGGCCGCCGGAGCGGATCCGGCCGGCGTCGTCCGTGAGGCCACCCGTCGGGTGTGGAGCGCCGCCGACCGGCTGGGCCATGCTCTGGCTCCCGGCCCGCGCCCGGGTGCCCAGCAACTCCGCGAAGCACGCCGGCGCGCTAACACTCCCCGGACCGAAGGCCTTGCCACCCGGGCGCGGACGCTGCGCGTCCACGCGGACTCGTCGCTACCGCCCCCACCCCGACAGGCCAGCGCCGAGCATGCCCGGCTCTACGACGCGATCCGCGCAGCCGCCCGCTGGTACACCCTGCACCTCACCGGCGCCGCCGACGGCCCGGCCGGACGGATGCTCGCCGAGCGGGGCCTGGCCGACGTCGCGTCTGATCCGCGGTGGATGGTCGGCTACGCCCCGCCCGGCTGGACCGGGCTCGTCGACCAACTGCACGCCCTCGGGTTCACCGAGCAGGAGCTGCTCGACGCCGGCCTGGCCGCTCGTACCCGCCGCGGCACCCTGGTGGACCGGTTCCGTCACCGGCTGCTGTTCGGCCTGCGTGACCCCGACGGGCGGATCGTCGGGTTCATCGGCCGGGCGCTTGACGGGCAGACCCCGAAATACCTCAACAGCCCCACTACGGTTCTCTTCGACAAAAGTCGGCTGCTGTTCGGCCTGGCCGAGCAGCGCGACCTGCTCGCGGCCGGCGCCCGGCCGGTCGTCGTGGAGGGGCCCACCGACGTGCTCGCCGTCGCCGTCGCCGCCCGCCAGACCGGCCGGGCCCTGGCCGCGGTGGCGGCCTGCGGCACCGCGTTCACCGCCGACCACGCCCGTGTGCTGGGCTCCGCCACCCCCGGCCGGGACGGGATCACCGTCGCCCACGACCCCGACCCCGCCGGGCTGCGTGCCGCCGCCCGCGCCTACCAGGTGCTACGCGACCTCGACACCCGCCTGCACCACGCCGACCTGCCCGCCGGGGCCGACCCCGCCGGGCTGCTGGCTACCGCCGGCCCGGACGCGCTGCGCGCCGCGCTGAGCGACCCGGCGCGGCTACGGCCCCTGGCCGCCGCCGTCATTGACCAGCGCCTTGCCTGGCTCGACGACGACCACCGCCGCTTCCTCGAACATCAGTTCACCGCCCTGCGGGCGGTGGCACCGATCATCGCCACCGAGGATCCCGCGCTCGTCGGCGGACTCGTCTCCTATACCGCCGGGCGTATCGGCCTGGACGCCAGTGATGTCATCGGCGCGGTCTTCGACGCCGTCGGGGACCTGTCCGGCGCGGCGCTGGCCCGTCTGCACAGCGGCACCGGCAACCGGTCCGCCGCCGAGATCAGCGCCGCCGCTGCCCTGCCGGGTGCCGGGGGGCCGCGGGCCGCGGCGGCGCTCGCCGCCGCCTACCCGTCCTCCACCCGCCCTGTCCTTGCCGCCCTGTCCCTGCCGCCCCGGCCCGCCTCGGTGGACACCGCCGCCGACCAGTCCCGTGCCCGCTGACCTGGAGTCCCTTTCGTGACCGACCCGCAGCCCACCCAGGCACCCCCCAGCTACCCGGATCCACTGACCGACGCCGTCAGCGCCGCCGCCGAGAAATCGATCGGAGCGCTGACCGCCGTCACGTTCGCCGCGCAGATCCTCGTCGAACGCAAATCCGGAAAGACCGAGCAGGAAACCGCCCGGCTCCGCGACCAGCAGGACGCCTGGGCCTCCCACCACCATGCCCGCCGCTTCCCTCACGGCGACGGTCCGGGCAACAGCGCCGACCGAGACGGGTCCGCGCGGGACCGCGGCGCCGATCGGCAGGACTCTGCCGCCCGGCAGCACCGCACCACCGACCTGCCTGCCGAGGACCGGGCCGCCGCCAAACAGGCCGTCAGCGCGGTGTTCGCGGACAGGCCCGCGCTACGGGACGCGATCCGCGAGGCGGACGCGTTCGACGCGTTCGCCCGCCGGCTCACCACACTTGCCCGCGACCTGTCCCTGCATCCCGCCGACGTGCTCCGCCATGCCCGCGGCATGGCCGGCGGACTGGAACGGCGGGACGCAGCGACAGCCGCGGCGACGTTGCACGCCCGCCTCGGCTGGCTGGCCGACCCCACCACCNCCCCCCGCTGGGCCCAGCAGCGGGCGCAAAAAGCGCACAACGCCGCCCACCGACAGGATCGTGTGACCTCGCGCAGCCCGCAGCCCCGCCGCCCCACCACCTCCTCCCAGACCCGGCAGAGCCGCGGCGGCTCCGCCGGGCAGACCCGCCGCGCCGCCTACCCCGCCAGCCCGCTTCGCCCCACCCCACCCACCGGCCCCGCCAGCCCACCCCGCACCCCAGAGGCCGGCCCCACGCCACCCCGCACGGCCGGTCCACGCCGCTGACCCCCAGCCGGACCGCGCGAGGCGGCTACGGCTGTGACGGGTCTCCTGCTGCGGCGAGTCCTCGAGGAGGCAGGCAAGAATGCTGATCATTACGGCATTGTCATTACCGGCGGGGGTGGCCCTCTTGGTGGGGCGATGGTGGAGACGGGGGCTGCATCCGCTGGTTGCTCTCCTGCCGCACTCTCGCGGTTGCTATCGATTGGAGGGGTCGAGGGAAGCCGGCGGCCAGGGTGCCACCGGCCAGGCAGGGCAGGAGGTCCGTCGCTGGGAGAGGGGAGTTCGTCCAGGGGGCGGCCAGCAGCGGACGGGCCAGGTCGATCACGTCCTCCACCATCTCTTTCTCGACCGTGGCCCGTGCCAGCGCATGTACTCTGCGCGCGGCCTGCGCAAAGCGGCGTGTTTCGGTGGGGGTCCATGTCCGGGTTCGTTCGGTGTGGATCGCTGCAGCCGTCCGCGGAGGGTGCCGCCACAACCCGTCGGGCTCGCGACTGTTCAGGTACAGAGACGTGTTTCCGCGACGGAACACGCTGGTGGTGTGCACGGGAACTGTTCGGAGATCGATGGCGTCTGCTTCACGAAGAATCGCCTCGAAGCAGGCGTCGTGAATGGTTGGATCGATCGGCCGGCCGTAACCGTGTGCGGCGACCTGCGTCCAGTACCGGTCTAACACCCCCAGCCGGCTCAGCGCCGCGGGGACGGCGAGAAAGGCCACCTCGACGCGGTAGCCGGCCGCGGCGAAACGCCGCGCCGGATGTTCGAACTCGTCCGGAAGTCGCATCGCCGACTCCATGAGCACGTCGATGCGGTGGTCGATAGCCCATTCCTGGGCCTTCTGCATCCACCGGCGTCCGTCGATGCTGGTGTAGGCGCCGGCTGTGGTGTCGTCCGCTGCCATGAGCGACGGGTACATCGGGTGATACGGCTTGAGAACATCCAGGTCGATGTGGATGGCTCCGCCGCGCCGGTCGAGCGCCTGAGCCACCATGAGCGCCGTGGCGGTCTTACCGGCNCCCGTCTGTGCTGCGAGNAACNCCACGNCCGGCGCGGCCTGCCTCGGCCGTCCGGCATACTCCGTTGGAACGATCAGATCATGGAAGATCTGGTCGTTGCGGGCCTCGGACAGCCGGTAGCGCTCCCGGTCAACATCACTGGCCACGCATCGACTCCAGGTAGCGCAGTGCCGCGGCGGAGGCACGCCGCGCCTCGGTGACGGCCTGCGGGTCGTCGGGGCGCAGCTCCCGCCGGAGGTCGGCAAATGCCTTCATCTGCTGCCGCCACCCCGCGACGTCTGTGGGGCTGGAACCTCCCGGGTCGTCGGCCGCAGCCGACACCAGCGAGGCGTAGCCCCCCACAACCTGGTTGATCTCCTCGACCGCAGTCTCACAGGACGCCGCAGTGGCGTCATGCCATTCGAAGGCTGTAAGGCCACCCACGACGGACTCTTCGGTGTTCTCCATGCTGTCTTTCTCCTCTCCCGCCGGTCAGTGAGACAGGATTCTCCACGCCCTTATTTCAGATAGGCGCCGGCATCGCCGTCGTGGCCGTAGGGGTCGTTGACCTCCGGGGCGCCGGCGGGCCAGCCGGCGGATGGGGGGACGGTACGCAGGGACTGGTCGGGTTCATGGGGGTGGGTGGCGCGGTCGGGGTTGCAGCGGGCGAACGGGCCGGTGGGGCTCATCAGCCGGTGCAGGTGGGGGTAGAGGTGGTGGGTCAGCCAGTCGGAGATGCCGGTCTGCGGGTTGAGTCGGAAGTGTTCGAAGGTGCGCCAGCAGGCCTCGAGGATGAGGCCGGCTTCGGTGTGGTCCCACCAGTGGGGGCACCAGCGGAACTCCCCGCCGAGTGGCCGGGCGAAGGCGGGGGCGAAGAACTGTTCGACGAACGCGACCACGTCCGGGTAGAGCGGGTCGGCCTGTTCCTGCTGTTCCTGTCCGCGGCTGTCGGCGCTGCCCGCCGGGGCGGTCGGGGTGCTGGTGAGGTCGCTGAAAGCGGCGTCGTGGTCGTCGATGGCGGTTTCCAGGCGGGCCAGGCGGGCGGTGAGCGCGTCGAGTGTCACCTGCAGGTCAGAGGTGGGTGAGGGGGCTGTCATCGGTCTCCTCCTCGCCGGCGGGGTGGGCGCCGGTGGCGCGGGCGGTCAGGGTGGCTTCGGCGGTACGGATGGCGGCGGTGATCTCGGTGGCGCGGGGGCCGGTGTACCAGGGGCGCAGGGCGATCGCGGCGATGCGGGAGCCGGTGGCGAGCAGCAGCGCGCGGCCTTTGGGGATGGCGCGGATGTCGGCGGCCTCCAGGATGCGCTGGCGGCGGCTGCTGACCGTGCTGGAGGCACCCTGCGCGGAGTAGCTGATCGAGGTGGTGTCGACGTCGTGGTCGCCGACGAGGCGGGAGAGGTCGTCGGCGAGGCGGGGGTCGTCGATGCCCGCGCCGATGATTTTGATGGTGGCCGCCGACCACAGGGCGTCCATGCCGGCCTCGCCCCAGACGCGCACACCTTGGCGGTAGGACTGCAGGATGGTCAGGGGGACGATGCCGCGGCTGCCGAGGTGGGAGTACAGGTCGGGCAGGTCGGCGATCTTGCAGATGTTCGCGGCTTCGTCGAGGACGAGGGCGAGCGGCGGGTCGAGGCGGCCGCCGGNGCGNTCGGCGGCGGNGACGGCCGCGCGGNCGATCTGGTCGGTCAGCGCGGCGACCAGCGGGCTGGCGGCGCCTTCGTCGGTTTTGGACAGCAGGTGCAGCACGTCGCGGCTGGCGGGGATCGTGGTCACGTCGAGGTGACGGTCGGTGTGGCCGGGGGTGACCCAGGCGAGGATCCGGTCGTTGCGTAGGCAGCGGGCGGCGGCGCGGGCGGTTTCGTAGACGCCTTCGCGGGTTTCGGGGGCGCCGGCCTGCCGTCCGCGCAGCCCGGCGGCGACGGCCGGGTAGCCGCCGGCGGCGAGGAGTTCGGCGGGGACGGGGCTGGCGGAGTCGTTGAGCCATTCGTAGACGTCGAGCAGGGTGCGCCCGCTGGTGGCGGCGGCGAGGAACAGGGCGGCGAGCAGGTCCCCGGCGGCGGCCTGCCAGAAGTCCCCGCCGGTTTTCTCCCCGCGGATCTCCTGGAGGAAATGCCCGGCGAGCCGGTCGGCGTCCTCGACGGCGTGCACGGCGGCGAGCGGGTTCCACCACCAGGTCTGGGGGGCGTGGGCGATGGCCTGCGGGTCGAACGTCCACACCCGGCGGCCGTCGCCGGCCCGCACCTGTGCGGTGGCGGCCCACAGGTCGGCCTTGTTGCCGGTGGCGAGTACCGGGCCCGGCGCGGCGAGGGTCATCGGGATCGCCAGCGCCGTGGTTTTCCCGGCCCGGGGAGCCATGACCGCCAGGAGCACGTCCTCCCAGGATGCGCGTAGCGGCAGCCCGCGGGGCAGCAGGTCACCGAGGAGCAGGCCGGCGTCGTCACCGAGCCGGCGGGCATCGGCATCCGACAGGGAGGGGCGCAGCGCGCGGGCACGGTCGGCGGCGCCGGCAGGGGTGAGCGTGGCCAGGTCGGCCGGGTCGGCGAGGGAGGGCAGGGCAAGCCGCCAGGGTGCCGAGCGGCGCCGACGCCGCCGTGCCCGGCGCACGGCGCGCACGGCGACGACGGCCAGGGCGGTGGCGGCGGCGAGGGCCAGCACGGCGAACACCACAACCCACCCGGCCGGGGTTGCGCCGGTGGCCCGGGTGGCGTCGCCGGCGAGCACGGCGGTGACGAACGCGCCGAACGCCGGTGGATGGCCGCCCCCGACGACGGCCGCCAGGCGGACGGTCATCCATGCCAGCCAGCCGACGCCGATGCTGCCCCACAGGCCGCCGAGGATCACCCAGGGCAGGACCGGCCCGCGGCCGTTCACCGCACGTCCCACATTGCCGCGTCGCGGATCGCGGCGTCGGAGTCGTACAGCTCCGCCTCGGCGGGCAGCAGGGTCATCTGCACGGGTATCCCGAGCCTCCCCCCGGTTTTGATCAGGTATTTGCCGCGGCCGGGGTGGCGGGCGCCGGCCCGCCNGGAGNCCGGCGCGCTCCAGGAGGTGACGAGCTGTTCCTCGGCGTCGGTCAGCGGGGNGATCTGCTGGACGCGGGCGAGTTCGCGGGGCGGCAGGCCGGCGAGCACGGTGATCGCGGCCCGGTCGATGAAGCCGGCGGCCTTGGCCCGGTCCTCCTCGGTGGGTAGCGCGTCGAGGTCGGCCAGCGAATGGGTGACCATGAGGCTGGCCATGCCGCGGGCCCGGTTGAGCCGGGTGAGCGCGTCGGCGTGCTCGACGNGGCCGGGGGCGCCGCGCAGCGCCCGCCACAGCTCGTCCATGACCGCAAGATGGGGTGCCGGTAAGAAACGTGTCACCAGCCGCAAACGGCGATGATCTAGCTGGCCTGCGGCGGGGCGGCGTCGAGCTGGTGGCGGGTCCGGCCGGCGGCGCGGAGTTCGCGGAGGNCGGGGNTGTGGTTGTAGAGGGTGCCGGGGCTGACACCGAGGAGCTTCGCGATCGAGGTGACGCTGGCGTCCGGGTTGGGGAGCATGTCGCGGGCGGCGCGGATGATCTCTGGGGTGGCGACGGTGGGCCGGCCGCCGACGCGGCCGCGTTCACGGGCGGCGGCCAGGCCCTCGCGGGTTCCAGTAACGATGAGCTCGCGGATGAACTCGGCCAGCGCCGCGAACACGTGGAACACGAGCCGGCCGCCGGGGGTGGTGGTGTCGAGGTTATCGTGCAGGGAGGTGAACCCGACGCCGCGGCGGCGTAGGTCGCCCACGGTGGTGATCAGGTCTTGCAGGGAGCGGGAGAGCCGGTCGAGGGCGGGCACGACGAGCGTGTCCCCGGGCTGGGCGAAGGCCAGGCAGGCGGTGAGCTGGGGGCGGTCGGTGTCGCGGCCGGACTGCTTCTCGGCGAAGATCCGCCGGCAGCCGGCGGCGGTGAGCGCGTCGATCTGGCGCTCGAGCTTCTGCCCGCCGGTCGACACCCGGGCGTAGCCGATCCGGATGTGGGTGAGCACCGCCGGCTCGGCGGCGAGGAACTTCGCGGGCTCGAAAGCTGCGGTCACGACCGCGATCATCTCAGCAAACGGTCCCGCCGGGGTTGTTGACGGTGCCGGTTTTTGAAGGAGTTTTTGACGACTCCAGGACTGTTGTGGATCATCTCGGGCCGAGCTTCAGGAAACGTAGGTTTCTTGAAGCTCGGCTACTTCCAGGGTGGCGCAGAAACGCTGCGAAGCAAGTCCTCTATCGCGTTGGTGGCCGGGGCGCCTGGCCCGGGTGAGGCGGGAGCGTGCGAGGCTGCGCGGGCGGGGTCCGTGGACCGGGTCTGAGAGATGGTGGCCGGGGGAATGCCAGCGCGTGGAGATCCGAGCGGGGAGGGGACCAGCCGCGTCCTGGTGCCCAGGTGCTGGTCGGAGACGCTGTGGTCAGCTCTGCCACGAAGCCTGCCGCGGCGCGTTCCATCGCGTCGAAGTCGGGGTAGCGCGCGAGCTGTGGCTGGTCGGCCTTGAACNTGTTCACCGCCGACCGCCAGGGAACGTCGAGTTCACCGGGTCTGCGGCCGGCTCCGTAGACGTGGTAGGGATGGGGCAGGCCATCGCGGCCGAAGCGGACCTGGTTGTTGACCTCAAGCGCCTCCCGCATGTGACGGGCCTCCACGGAACAGGTACGGATCATGTAGTGGATGTCGAAGAGGTCCTTGTAGCGGTGGCGAGGGCCAGGTGCGACCTGGCGGGACGAACCGGGGGCTGGCCCGCTCAGCATGGAGATCTTGTCTGCGAGCTGGCTGGCCGTGGGGTACATCATGGGGGTAACGGGCGCCAGGCCGGGCACGGCGATGCCAACGATGGACCGTTCGGCGTGGTGGGCCGGGCCGAACAGAGGAACCCGGTCGGGCGGCTTGATGTCGATCTCAAGTCCGATTGGGTCGTCGACGGGACGTGCCTGGCCGGGCCCGTATCTCGGGTCGATCGGCTGGGCGACGATCACTCCCATGATTTTCCCGCTGTCGTAGACCCTGACATCGGCGCTGTAGCGGACCAGTCCTCCAAGGCCCAGCCCACGCTCAGCTCGGGCGGTGTCGCCCGCGTTCACCGTGACCGCATCCACAGCCTGCTTGACATGAACGCCGTAGGATTCCGTGATGTCGAGAGCGCACAGGTCCAGATCGAACGCGGATCGGGCCATCACATACGCGGGATGGATTTCGTTCGGCTGAGCGGGAAGAAAGTCGGCAGGCCACGAGAAGTCTGTGGCGGGCCGGGAAGGAAGCGCCAGCGAACCGAAGATGATCCAGTCGTGCGGGGTTCGGTTCATGAGGCGCGCTGCGAAGTCCCCGGTCAAGATCTGGTGAAGTGCGCGGTCGGCATTGAACTCCGCTGCGCGAGCCCGATCGGTGACGTAGGAACGGAACTCCGACCATNAGGGGAACGCCTCACGGAACTCCGGCCCGATGTGGGAGTCGGGATTATGGCTGTCTGTGTCGGCCATGGGCTTGACTAGCGCTGCGGGTGGGCGGGGAAGTCTACGCTGTCCTCGTCCGCCGCACGCAGAATCGACTCCAACGAACCCGCGGTTTCACCGCTGTAGGGCGATGTCCTGGCGGTTACTTCCAGACCTCGAGCCAACTCGGTCTCGTTCGCTAGGTGGGTGCGCAGAAAGGCGTGGGCGACGCGGCCGAGTTCGGCGAGGTCGAACCGCCCGCTGTAGGTTAGATCGCGCAATGTGCGTGCGGGAGTGGTCACAAAAAGATCGGACCGGGTCGTCCACTCATCGGCAGCTACCTCGCCAGAGTGCAGGACGATGCCAGGATGAGAGCTCCTTGGCCGGGCTGGGCCAGCGGGAAGCGTGAACTCCACGCCGAGTCCCGGCCGGTCACCAATCCCGTAGACCCGCAGCGCCGTGGCATGGGAGACAACGCCGCACCCCGGGGCATCCCGCAGCCACCCCGGCCGCTCCGGATCCAGCATCAGCCACTGGCTGTACAGCCGCGGAAAAAGATGCCTCCCACCAGCGCGAATACGCATCACCCCCTCGATGACAGGCTCAACGACCCCTGCTTCTTTGAAACGCCCAAGCTCGACGACGGAGACACCGGCTCTCTCCGCTTGCCGCTCCGTGACACACCCCCACTGACCTTCAGCCAAATCACATAGCGTAGCGACCCGATCGATCATGTGCTTATGCTAACGTATGGCGCCCGTTGGTGTAGACCGCGCAGACACAGCGCAGGGCACGGAGGGCGTGGACATGAGCAGCGAATGGCTTACCACGTTGGAAAGCGGTGAGGAACCCCACGTTCTCCATCGAATGCGCACTGGATGGGCAGTGCTAGGCAGCACGCAGCATCTCCCCGGCTACTGCCTGCTCGTCTACGCCGGATCGGCAAACCATCTGACTGACCTTCCCCGCCCAGAACGAATGGACTTCCTTTTTGACCTGTCCCTTCTCGGCGAGGCCGTCTCGCAGGTATGCGCGGCTCGGGACGAAGACTTTCTGCGGATCAACTACGAAGTGCTGGGGAACCTCTGGCCGCATCTCCACGGCCATGTACACGCACGTTACAGGTGGGAGGAGGAGAGTCTCCGGGTCGGCCCCGTTTACCTATATGGCGCGGAGCGGACGAAGAAGGAACACGCGATTAGCGCGGCACACAACCAGCTTCACGCCGATCTACGAGCGGCACTATCCACCCTCACACGCGACGCGTATGGCACGTGACGAGCGTCGTTGAACTCTCCTGGCGAGGGATGCGGTTACCAGCCGGACCCGGCATGTCTCAGTCTCTTCCCCCCGACCCGAGGCATGCCAGGCTGTTCGGGTCTACACCAGCGGCGCCGCGGCGGACACGCTGAGTGTCAGGCGGCTGGTCATGTCGAGTTTCACCTCGCCGTACGGGGCGACGTGCGTCCAGAATAACGGGGTCAGGCCGCGCCGGTCGGCGTCGGTGAGCTGCTCGGCCCAGGCGTCGTCGGCGAGGACGTCCTGGACCATGAGCGTGTTGACGTAGACCAGGGCGGCCTGCAGGACCCGTAGGCAGAGGACGGAGAGTTCCTGTTCGTCGCGGCGGTTGGTGGCGATGTCGCCGCCCTTGCCGAAGAAGATGACGCTGTTGGCGCGGTTCCAGGACTCGACGACGTTGAGGCCTTCGCCGATCTCGCGTTGCAGGTCCCGGTCGCGTAGGTAGCGGGCGACGAACAGGGTCCGCTGCGCCCGCCCGACCTCGATCATGGCCTGGTAGGTGGGGTGGATCGCGTTGGTCCGGGTGAAGCGGCGCAGGATCGCCTCGGCGGAGGCGGTGCCGGTCCGGATCGCGGTGGCGTATTTGATCATCTGGTCGTACTGTTCGGCGACGACATCCCAGCGGATCGGCCGGGTCAGCGCCGGACCGAGCCGCGGGTAGGCGTCCGGTTCGCCAGCAGCCGGCCGGTAGAGCCGAACCTTGTTGATCCGCTTGATACGTGGGAGCAGGTCGAAGCCGAGCAGACGGGTGATCCCGAAGCCGATCTCGGACTGGCCGTGGGAGTCGACGTAGGTGCCCTCGACCTCCATCGCCGTACCGTGCCGGATCGCGCCCTCGACCATCGCCGCGACCTCGGACGCGGTGCAGCTGATCAGCTGAGAGTGGATCGCCATGCTTTTACGTTCGACGTGCCAGTAGATCAGCACGCCGCGGCCGCCGTAGCGGGAGTGCCACTCGGTGAAGATGTTCTGGTCGAACGCGCCGAAGTGCGTCGAGTCGCTGGCCACCGCGGTGGAGCCGGAGCCCCAGACCTGCTGCGCCCGGGCGGCGAAGGTGGCGTTGGCGATCTCGACGGCGACCGTGCGGGCGAGCTCGGCGGTCAGATACCGGCGGCGCACGTAGCGCAGGTCGTCCTCGCTGTGGCCGTTCTGCGCGTTGCCGGCGACCGCGCGGATGCCGGTGTTGGTGCCGTAGGCGTAGATCGCGAGCATCAGCCGTTCGGCGAGCACCTCGGGGGCCAGGTCGCCACGGCCGGCCATGGTGGTCGCGGTCGCGAGGCAGCCGGTGCGCAGGACCGCCTCCTTGAGCATGTCGATCAGGGGGACGGTGCCCCACCGGGTCCGCACCTCGGCCTTGAGGCGGCGCAGGTTGCGCGGTTCGGGTGCGGCGTCGAGGTCGGTCAGCCGGATCGGGCCGTTCCTGCCCCGCTCGGCGATCTCCAGCCAGGGCAGCTTCGGCAGCGCGGTGTCGAGCGCCGCGAGTTCGGTCCGCATCTCCTCACGTAGCTGGTCGATGAAGGCGGTCGGGTCCAGCGGCTTACGCAGGGCGGCGTAGTGCGTGGCGCGCTGGGCCTCGAAGTCGGCTGGCAGGTCTTCATCGGGGTTGCGCCACTTCTCCGCGCCGACGACCCAGATCTCCTTGCAGCGCAGGCTGTCGCACAGGGCCTGGAAGGTGCAGATCTCGTAGACGCCGCGGACGACCCGCTTCGGGCCCTTGGCCGGGTCGGTGAACACCAGCTCGTTCCAGTCGCCCAGCAGCCCCTTGTGCGTCGGGACCGTCTCCCNGACGGGGAGGTACGTCAGCCGGGTGTCGGCGTATCGGCGGATCAGGTCGAGGGCGTCGAGGNCCGGCCGGTGGGTGTCGTTGTTCGACCGGAACTCCAACACGTCGAGCAGCGCGATCAGCCCGCGCCGGTAGTGGTTCGAGTACGACGCCTTCAGCGTGGTCCGCACGGTGCGCCGGTACACCGGCCCCTTCGTCTTGAACTCGGCCACCAGCTCCCGCAGCGTCTGCTCCCCACCCGCGACCGCCGGGAACACCACCTCACGGACCGGCTCGTCCGGACTGCTGAGCGAGGCCTCAGCGATCGCGAACAGGATGTTCTCCTTGCCGGTCACCCGCTTGAACGCGTTGATCAGCTCCTCGGTGACCTTCCGGTCCGCCCGCGCGCCGATCCGGTGCACCGTCGAGATCAGCAACTCCACCAGCGTGTCAGTGATCTCCCCGTGCCGGTGGTGCAGCAAGGCCGCGAGCAATGTCAGCATCAGCGGGTCGGGATGGTCACGCAGGTGCGACGGGGACTCCACCGCGGCCCGGGTCCGCCACGCCGCGACGACCCGCGGGGCGACATCGGCGAACAGACCGTCGGGCAGGTCGACCGCGCGGACCGCACGCAGCTTACGGATCTCGGTCAGCATCGAGTCCAGGCTGACGTTGCCCGGCACCGACTTGATCAACGCCAGCACCGACTCCTGACCGGTGTCGTCGTCCGGGACATCGACCGCGACCAGGGCGCGGATCAGCCACATCTACCAGAACTACGTACGGGCCGAGACGCACGCCGCCGCGAACGCCCCGCTGATCGCCGGGCAGGCCGACATCGCCACCGCGCAGGCGTGGGGCGGGGCCTGGTCGCCGCGGTCGACGGCACCCGGTTCGTCGTGCCGGTCCGCTCGATCCACGCCCGGCCGAACCCGAAGTACTTCGGCCGGCGTAAGGGCGCCACCTACCTCACCATGGTCAACGACCAGGGCGTGGAGGTGGCCGGAATGGTGCTGTCGGGCACGCCGCGGGACTCGCTGCATGCCATCGACCTGATGTACCGCAGGATCTTCAAGACCCTGCACGTGCTGGCCTACGTCGACGCCGAGTCCTACCGGCGAGCTATCAAACGGATGCGCAACCTGCAGGAAGGCCGCCACGGCCTGGCTAAGCACGTCTTCCNCGGCCGGCGNGGGGAACTACGCGAGCCGTACCACGCCGGCATGGAAGACCAGCTCGGCGCGCTCGGCCTGGTCATCAACTGCATCACGTTATGGAACACGGTCTACCTGGACGCGGCGTTGGACAAGCTGTGCGCCGAGGGCTACCCCGTCAACGGGCCGACGGGTCAGGCACCGCCTGCGGTGACGACGGCGTCGGTGAGGAACCCGGCGGTAAGCCCAGCCAGGATCCCGACGTAGAGCAGGTCCTTGCGGCCGAGGCGCGACGCCACCCCGATGAGCTGCACGACGACGTAGAGGATCGAACCCGCCGCCAGCGACAGGAAGATCACGCTCAGCGGGTCGCTGGNGAACTGCCGGCCGATGGCAGTGCCCGCCACGGTGGGACCGCCTCCGATGAGCCCACACAGCAGCAGGAAGCCCCAGCCGGGCCGGTCGGTCTCGGCGGCGAGCGGCGCGACGATCCCGAAACCTTCGGTTGCGTTGTGTAGCGCGAAGCCGATCACGAGGAGGGTGGCCAGGGCGATCTCACCCCGGCCGGCGCTGCCGCCGATGGCCAACCCCTCACCGAAGTTGTGCAGGCCGATGCCCACGGCGATGGTCATCGCGAGCCGGCGGGCCGGGGAATGGCCTGACTCGACCGGCGGTGTGCGTGCGGTGAGCTCGTCGGCCGCCATGGCACCCGGCCCGACGCGACGCGGCCGCCCGGCCGCATCGACGGGCTGTGGCCGGTGAGAACGGCGCGCGAGCGCACGTTCGTAGCCGAGCAGGCCCAGGAGCCCGATGGAAAGGCCGCCCAGAAACAACGCTCCGTACCCGAAGACTGGCGCGAGGCCGCCCGTGTGGTCATGCACCTTGCCCAGCGCGGCGTCGAGAGGCTCCCAGGCGTGCGCGAGCACGTCCCACACCAGGAAGATCAGGATACCGACCGCTGTCGCGTTGAGAAACTGGCTCACGGCCGGCATCGGCCGGCGCAGCCGGCCCAGCGGAAGACCGAGCAGGATCGTCACGCCCGCGACTAACCCGAGAATCAGTGTCCGTGTCTCGCTCACATCAGCCCCGTCGTCGTGTCCCCCACCGATGGAGCCGAAGCTTAGGTTAACCTCAGCTACGACACAAGCATGCGATCGCAAGCCGCGCTTGCCGCGGGAAGCAGCACCCGGACGTGCCCCGGCGCACGCCGATCCGGCGAGGCCGGCGACGTCATCTGGCACGAGTTCATGGGCGAAGTGGGCCGAGACCGGCCCGGCCGTACACCCTCCACGGCTATGAGCTGTTCAAGACCAAGCATCCGAGCCGTCTTCCAGCCGTAGGGGCCTGATCCAGGGCGGGCTGAGAGCTGAGGCGTGTTCGAGGTCGGATCTTCGCGGGCGACCCGACCGGCGCCCGCCACGGCTGGCCGCGCGGGCTCGAGCGGCCGGGGCTTGCGAGCTGAAGCAGTTTGCCCGAACCGCCGGCCGCGACGAGCTAGTGCTGGGTGCGGGCGGCGCGGCCGCCGGGGAACATGACGGCGAAGGTGGCGCCGCCGTACTGGTTGTACTGTTCGACGAGCGAGACGTCGCCTCCGCCGCTGCGCGCCACCCGTTTCGCGAGCGAGAGTCCGAGGCCGGAGCCCCCGTTCCCGCTCCAGCCGGGTTCGAACAACGTCTCCACCCACTGGTCGGGCACCCCGGGGCCGCTGTCGGCCACGAGTAGGGTCACGTTTCGGCCGTCGGCCCGCGCACTGACCCAGGCGCGGTCCGAGACCTGGAGTGCGTTGTTCAGGATCGGGGCGAGCGCGCGGATGGCGAGTACCTCGGGAACGTTGATCGAAAGCGCCGGGGACAGGTCGACGTTCACGTGGCCGCGGGGCAAAGGCAGGCCTTTGAGCTTGACCGCCAGGTCGTCCAGCTGCGTGCGGTCGCTGTGAAGCGCCTGGCGGTGGCGGCGGGCAAGGTCCAGCAGCGCACTGATCGTGTTGGACATCGACGCGCTGGAGTTCTTGATGAGTGCGACGTCCTCGCGCGCCTGGTCGTCCAGATCGGTGCGCAGCGCGAGCAGGTCGGCGGCTCCGTGGATGGTGGTCAACGGCGTCCGAAGCTCGTGGGCGAGCTCCGAGGTGAGACGCTGCTCGGCCCTGATGACGGAGGCGACCTTGTCCAGCAGCCCGTCCAGGGTGCTGCCGAGAGCCCGGATCTCGTTGGTCGGGGCTCCGAGTGCGAACCGGCGCTCGAGGTCGTGCTCGCTCCACTCGGCGGCCGTGCGTGCCATCTGCTCCACCGGGCTCAGCACCCGCCTGCTGATCCACGCCGCCGAGCCGGCGGCCATGAGGACGAGCAGCGCCCCGGCGATGATGGAGACCACCATCGCTGCCTGCTCGTTCCGCTCGTAGGGAGCCAGGGGCTCGGCGAGGATCACCACCCCCTGCAGCTTCGATGAGGTCGTGAAGGGCAGGGCCATGATGGCGAAGGGTTCGCCGCCTTCGACGATGCGCTGCCTGTCCGTTGTGGAAAGTTCCTTGTACTCCTCCTGCATGGAGGGCGGAATGGTTCCGGCGACCCGTGACCCCGAGGTGTCGTAGACCGCGACGCCCGGGTTGAGCTGGGATCGGGGCACGTGGAGGGCCCCGTCGGGTGACGCCGCACTGATGCTGGCCACCAGGGCCTTGACGTGATCGTTCAGCACCCTGTCCGTGGTGCTGCGCGCGGCGCCGGCGAGGGAGATCTGGACAACGATCACCAGACCGGCGGCGACGGCGCTGGCGAGGAGGGCCGTGATCGTGACGAGCTGTGCCCGCAGACTCAGTCGGTCCCGCCACCGCAGGCGCCAGGTCACGACCCGGGAAGCCCAGTTCGCCACCGTTCGCCTAGCCATCCTTCCGCGTCATCGTGAATCCGACGGCTCGAATCGTCTCGATTCCCGTCGGCGAGTCGATCGACTCGAGTTTGCTCCGCAGACGGCGGATGAAGGAGTCGACGGTGTTGTCGCTGACGATCGCTCCGTCGGGCCAGGCAGCGGCGATGACACTTCTTCTGCGCACCACCTCGTGCGGCCGAGCGGTGATCGCCGNCAGCATCCGGAACTCGGTGGGGGTGAGGCGTACCTGTCCCGCCGCGGTGCGGGCCGAGTGCGTGACCGGGTCGAGGACAAGCCCGCCCGCGCTGATGGCGCTGGCAGGTCCACGGCGCGCCAGAACCTCGAGGCGTGCCAGAAGCACCCGCAGGTCGAACGGCTTGGTGACATAGTCGTCCGCGCCGGCGGCGAAACCGGCAAGATGGTCGTGCGTCGCACCGAGCGCGGTCAGGAAGAGGACGGGAGCGCGCTGCCCGACTGACTTGAGCGCCTGGACGACATCGCGGCCGTCAGCGTCCGGCAGGCCGATGTCCATGATGATCACGCCGACGTTGTTGTCCGGGCTGAACTGGCGGAGCGCCTCGCGGCCATCGTGGGCGACGACCACCTCGTAGCCAGCCTGACGCAGCCCTCGGACAAGGATGGTCCGGATGGACTCCTGGTCCTCGCAGACCCCGATCGTGATCATCGCTTCCTCCGTCAGTACTGCGACCCTTCATGTCCGGTCCGCATGATGACGAGCAGAACCTGCACGCAACCTTGACGGCCAGTCGGCGCTTCGCGGCGCAGACTCGGCGGCGGGCGCCGAGCCGAGGTGTTCTCCGCGTCGCGGCGACGCCTGCTCGTGACCCAGACGCTCGGGCCGACACTCGTACAGGTTGATTGCAGGATCTCTTCGCGATGCTGCCACACATGACCACCGAACTGACCGTCAGCCGACCCTCCTCCCGGGAGGGCGAGATGCTGAACAAGGTCCCCGAGATCACGATCTGGTTCTGGGTAATCAAGATCCTCTGTACCACCGTCGGCGAGAGCTTCGCCGACTGGATCAACATGACGCTCGGCGTCGGCCTCACCAGGACGGCGCTCCTGTTCACCGCTGTCCTGGCCGCGGTGCTCTATGCGCAGATGCGGCTGCGCCGATACGTGCCGTTGGCCTACTGGCTCACCGTCGTGGTCGTGAGTATCACCGGCACGCTCTACACCGACATCCTCACGGACAGCCAGGGCGTTCCGCTGAAGGTGAGCACCACGATCTTCGCTCTCCTCCTGGCGGTCGTCTTCGGCGTCTGGTACGCGCGTGAGCGCACCCTGTCGATCCACAGCATCACCTCGACGCCCCGCGAGGCGTTCTACTGGCTCGCGGTCCTGGTGACCTTCGCGCTCGGTACCGCCGCCGGCGACTGGACCCTCGAACTCAGCGGCTGGGGCCCGGGCAAGGCGGTCCTGCTCCCGGCCGCCCTCATCGCGATCGTCGTCGTCGCCTGGCGGTTCGGCGGGCAGCCGGTGCTCGCCTTCTGGTTGGCCTATATCCTCACCCGGCCGCTGGGCGCCAACATCGGCGACTGGTTCGCAACCCCGAAATCCGAGCAGGGACTGGGCCTGGGCACCGCTCTCACCAGTGTGATCTTCCTCGTCGCCATCGGGGCCACCGTCCTCTACCTCACCTGGTCGAAGGCGGACGTCATCCCCGAGTCGGAGGCGCCGGACACCGGCGTCCACGGCGCGGGCCCCGGCCGAGAGCGACTCGCCCTCAGCCTCTACGCCGTGGCCGCACTCGCGGCCGGGCTTCTGCTCCACCACACCGCGCAGACCCCGCACACCTCTCCGATCGCGGCGGAGGAGGGCGGATCGGCCTCCAACACCATCCAGCTCACCCCCGCCCAGGCAGTCGCTCACTTCCCAGCGGCCGATATCGCCAGCCTCAAGGCGATCGTCGACGACACGCTCACCAAGGTGAACACGGGCGACCAGAGCGGTGCCAAGGCCCGGATCAAGGGTCTCGAGACGACCTGGGACGATGATGAGTCCACGCTCAAGCCCATGGACAGCAACGCCTGGACGTTCCTCGACGGTCGGATCGACGACGCCCTCAGCGCAGTGCGGGCATCCCACCCTGACCCCGCCAGCGAGAAGCAGGCGTTGACCGCGCTGTCCACGTCTTTGGGCGGCTGACGAGTCACCGGACGGTGGATGGTCATCAAGCCGGCTGCCGCGCCTCTGTGGGAGAGGCACGGCAGCCGCCTCGGCGAGTGCGCGGCGTAGGCGGGTCCTGTCGGCCTCAAGGACCCNGCTGGTTGGCACTGTTGCGTCGGCGAAGCTCGCCATCTCGGCGACCGATCAGTCATGCTCGAGTGATGCGTCGACGTCGTGTCCGTCCACCGGTTCCGACGTCAGAATTCGCCGGGTTCCGGTTCCCGCCGAAGGTGATTGTCCAGGGCGGCGCCTGTGGGCGTGTTCCCAGGGGGTGGGGCAACGGGGCCCGGTAGGGACGGGATTGCCTAGCTAGGGGGACCGCGCCGAGTGCGAACCAGCCGATCAGCGGCCAGCGCAGCTCCCGGTGATTGAACCAGGCCCGGCTGCCGTTGCTGGACAACTGGGTCAGCGTCAGCACGGGCACCGCGAAGCGCAGCCCGAACAGTGCGGTAAACACCGGCAGGAGCAACACGCCGCCGCCGACGCGGCCAACAGCGTCAGCCCGGGCGTTGAGCTTCGGTTTCTTGCCGCGGAGCCGGCCCTTGGCCTTGGCGATCTTCATGCCTTCCCGGGTCCGCATCCGCAGACCCGCGGCGCCGGCGGTGAGCTGCTGCTGCCGCTGGGCATCTTCCGGGACCGCAACTTCGCGCTCTCGAACGTCGCCGTCGCCGCGGCTGGCGCGGCCGTCCCGGCGGTGCTGGTGCCGCTGTACTTCTATCTGGAATCGGTGCGCGCGATGTCCGGCGCGGACGCCGGGCTCGTGGTCGCGCCGATGGCGATCCTCGCGATGGTGTGCGTGCCGATCATTGGGATCTTCGGGGACCTGATCCATCCGCGGGTGATCCCCTCGGCGGGTTTCGCGCTGTTCGCGGTCACGCTGATGATTTTCGCGATGTTCATGACGCCGGACTCAGTCATTGGCTGTTCGTAGCATATGGGTATGGGCGAAACGGGCACAGGGCCAGGGCAGGCGCGGATTCGGCGTCAGGCGCGGTACGGGCGTAAGCGGGCGTCGCGGGAGGACTGGGCGGGGCAGTCCGCGGCGATCTACTGCCGGATTTCGCACGTGGCGGACGAGGACCAGACGGGGGTGGACCGGCAGGAGCGGATCTGCCGGGAGGTGGTGCGCCGGTTGGGGTTGCGGGTGGCGCATGTGTTCGTCGACAACAACCGGTCGGCGTGGAAGCGTGATCGTAAGCGCAAGGGGTGGGATCGGCTGTTGGAGGTGGCGCGTGCTGGTGAGGTTCAGCATGTGGTGGCCTACCATCCGGACCGGCTGATGCGACAGCCGAAGGATCTTGAGGAGTTGTTGGCGATCTCGGATGATCGGGACATCACTCTTCATGGGCAGGCCAACCAGCGGGACCTGTCCGATCCGGATGACCGGTTCTTCCTGCGGATCGAGGTGGCGCATGCGTGCCGGTCGTCGGATGACACGTCGCGGCGGATGAAGGACGCGATGGTGGACCGGGCCAACGACGGGAAGCCGCATCCGGGCAAGCGCCGGTTCGGCTACACACCGGACGGCATGAGCATCGTCGAGGCGGAGGCGGAGGTGGCGCGGGACATCGCCGCGCGTTACCTGGACGGCGCCACGTCGATCCAGATCGCCGCTGTGCTCAACGAGCAGGGCAAGGTGACCGCCAGCGGGCGGCCGTGGGACGAGTTCTCCGTGCTGGCGGTGTTGGACTCGCACCACGCGGCGGGNATCCGGGNGTTTNGAGGNGAGGAGATCGGTCAGGGGATCTGGCCTGCGATCTTCGATCCGGGGACGTGGGCCGAGATCCGCGACCGGCGTTCCTACCGGGCCGCCGCGCACGCGGCGACCAGGACCCCCGCCCGGTTCTTCCTGCTGCGCGGGATCGTGACGTGCAAGCGGTGCGGCACGCGGATGGCCGGTACCGGTGGGCATGTCTCGCCGGGTTACCTGTGCTCGCGCAAGTACCGCACGGATGAGCAGAAGTGCTCCCGGCGGATCAACGCTCCGGCGTTGGAGGCGTTCGTCACGGATGCGGCGGTGGATCTGCTGACGCGGTTGGACCCGTCGGGGCAGGAAGCCGCCGCGACGTTGACGGATGCCGACCAGGCCGCGATCGAGGAGGACAACGCGGAGCTGGCGGAGTTGAAGGCGATGTGGAACGCCCGGGAGATCAAGTCGCGGGAGTACCGGGAGATGCGCCGCACCGTGGAGGAGCGGATCAAGAAGGTGCAGCGCAAGACGGTGGTGCGCCCGGCGGTGGAGGTGCTGGCGGGGCTGACCGGGCCGCATGCCCGCGCGGCGTGGGNTGCGCTGGTGGAGGCCGAGGAGTACGAGCGGATGAACGCGGTGCTGCGGTTCCTGTTCGCCGCTGTGGTGATCGACGAGTCGCGGGTGCCGCGTGGCCAGTTCGACTACAGCCGTATCCACATCGATCAGAACCCGCTGTGACCCTGGCGGGTAGCAGACGCGCAACGGCCGCGGGGCCGCCCACGGTGAACGTGGGCGGGCGCCCCGTGCCGTTGTCGGTCTGTTCGTGCCGCTGTGGCGTTCTCAGGCCGCGTGGGGGCCGTCTCGCCCGTCGTCGGTGGCGGTGTCGGGTGGGGACAGCAGTCGGGCGAGGCGGTCGGCCGAGCGGCGGCTGATCGTGGTGGTGAATCCGGCGCAGACCCGCGCGAGGTGAAACGCCCGGTCGGTCGGATCACCGCCCGGCGGGTCGGTGGTCGATGGCTGGTCCGGTGGTCCGTCGTCGTCGGTGGGGGTCGGCGTGGAGGGGGGACGACGGGTAACGGACGGACCGACCAACGGCACCTCACACGGCGATGCGCCTGGTCGGGTCGACCGGGCGCGCGGTGCGGGGACACGGCGAAACAGGCCCTGACATCAATCACAACGCCGACCGGCGGCTATCTATTCCAAACGCAGGCAAACACAGGCAAACAGCGATCAGCGGTGTAGCGCGTAGCGGTGGTACCCGCCGTCCACCGGCCGCCAGAGCCGCGTGGACGGCTTGGCCGCGTCGGGCCGCTACCCGCTACACCTCTACGTCCGCGCAGGTCAGCGCGGCCACGGCGTGTAGCGGCGTAGGTAGCGCAGCCGCTACCCCCGCCCCACGCCGCTACCCCCGCCGGACCGCGCCGCGACGAGCCCGGCCGGATCGGGACAGCATCGCCGTCAAGCTGCCCGCCCGGAACGTGCGGGCGGGGGTAACCGGTAAGGCCCGCCTGGGCGACCCGAGAGCCGTATTAGGCCGGGTTGACGGGTCGGGCCGCGCCGCGGGTTACCCGTTACACCGATGCTCGTGCGCAGGTCAGCGCAGGTCTCACGAGTAACCGAGGGTGTAACTCTGCGGTTACGGTCCTGCCCGGCGGTTACACGTCGACGGGCCGCCACCGGTGTCCGTGGGCGGCCCGGTGGCGGGTTCTCAGGCCGCGTGAGAGTCCTGCTGCCCGTCGTCGTCGGGCGGGGACAGCAGTCGGGCGAGGCGTTCCGCCGAGCGGCGGCTGATCGTGGTGGTGAATCCGGCGCAGACCCGCGCGAGGTGAAACGCCCGGTCGGTCGGCCCNCCCGCCTCTGGCGCCGGTTCGGCGCCATCCGCGCCCGTGCCCGCCGCTCCGGTCCGCGGCGGCCCGTCCGCGCTGTGCGGTGGATCGTCGCGCGGGTCGGTGTGAGCGGGACGGGGCAGGCGGGACGGATCGACCACGGCACCTCACAGAACAGGCAGAGGGGGAATTCGGCGAATAAACGCTAACCGTGCGATCCGCTTTCGCCAAGAGCGGCACGTTCCGCAGGCCACCCCCCTGCCCGCGACCATGATTAGATAGGATGCCAGTAGGCAACTAAGTCTTGGCCCACTTGGGTACACCCCAGATACCCTCCGAGCTGCGCAGATGCGCCACGCCGGGTGTACCCACTAAGCAGGTACACGGTTGGGGTCTCCGTTGGGTACGCGGACGGGGCACCGGTTGGGACATCCGGCAAACGGGGCATTTTATCGCAAAAGCGGCACGGCGGTGTGGGCGAGATCACAGCGAAAGGGGGTTCCCTGTGGGCCTGCTGGCGTCCGTGCCAGATGCCGCTGTCAGGGAAAGCCGACAACTGTGGTTGTCGCTCGGCTGCCATGCGCGCGAGCTATACCGCTGCCGGAGAACGGCACGGAAAGGGGCCACATCACGGCTCCGCAGGCCGCTCCTATACTTTCAACAGTACCCGTTGGGTATTTAAGTCGCGGAGTACTTGGGTGGGTGTGAAAGGTGCTATGACCTGCGCCAGTGCGGCATCGCAGACCCACCCGTCTTTACGGGGGGTCNGGCGGGCGGGCCGATGGGGGGTCCGGTGGGCGGACCAACGGGAAGCCGGACAATTCTGGCCAAGCAGGATGTAGCGGACCTGCGGCCGCCTGCGGACGCGCTGATGCCCAGCGGCCGGGGCCACGGCCGTCCAGAACCGACGCCCGGACCCACCGGACACCCACCGAGGCGCCTCGACTGAACACGTAGACCGTGGGGGTACGAGTCGGGATGTCCTCGGGTGACCCCAGCGGCAGCGCGACCTGCGCCAGCACGCCCCAGCGGGATAGCGGCTCAAACGGGAGATCGGAACGGCGACCGGTACGGCTACACGACGGGCGGGGGGCGTGCCGCGATGATGTTCAGAGCGCAGGTTGCCATGGCCACGGTCGCGGACCGAGGAGTCCCCGTATGGAATCCACGCGTTTCCGTGCCTCGGATTGCCATCCATCGTCTTTTGAAGCCTGCTGAGCTACGTAACAGGCCATGCGTAGCTCGCGAATGTCCCGGAGGGTTTCGAAGCCGCTCCAGTTCGTGACGTCGTGGCCGTAAACCTCGACGAACTCAGCGTACTCTCCGGCTGTGATCCAGGCGAAGGAGCTGTGTTTGATGGCGGTCGATACGAGGTCCCATTCAGGTGGGCCGATAGAGAAGCGTTCGAGGTCGAGGAGTACGGTTTGGCCGTCAGGGGTGACCACGAGGTTCCCTCCCCACGCGTCGCCGTGAACGGCGCTGAGCGGCAGCCCTGGCGGCAGGCTGTTGTACCGACTTGTTAGAGTCTCGACTCGGTTTCGCAGCCAGTGACGGTCAGCGGCGGTTAGCGTGCGTGCCCCCTCGATGCGCTCGCGTAGCCGTGTCATGGGNGACAGGGGNTCGAGCGTAAATCCAGTCGGTGGTGGAATGGCGTGAAGTGCCCGCAATGCTGCTGCCACCTCCCGTGGTGTCCCGTGTCGGTGCGGGGGTAGTTCCTGCCAGAACGTCACGGCGTGCCCGCTGATGACAACTGGCTGATGGGCGGCGCCTGGCAGCGCCAGCGCGCGAACGGCAGGGAAACCGTTCTCTTCAAGCCAGCGGGAGACCGTCACCTCTTTGGCTGCGACTTTCTCCTGGCCTGCGCGGCTTATGCGGGCGATAATGCCGCCCGGGAGACGGAAGATGGTGTTCTCGCCCTCCCGGAGGAGTTCGGCCGAGCCGTACGGAACACCCGCGTGGACGCAGGCTGTCCGCAGTAGTTCTGTACTGTCCCCGCTCGGCTTGTCGCGATGCTGGCCGCTCATGCGGAGCTGGTGACCGTCTGAATGTTATGCCTGAGTTCCGCGACTTCATCGATCCGTTCGTGTCGTTTCGCGAATGTTCCTAGCTCGCGTATGTCATCTGCCGCCCGTCGAGAATGTACTTGTCCTGCGGCGCGGAGTGCCGCGGAGCCGACGATGGCCGCTTCTTGCGGGTCGCCGGTCTTCATCATGAGCGACGCGAGTTTTGTCTGGCTGATGGCTATGGACCGGGCGAACGTGGCGCTGTGTCCAGTGACCGCACCGTCCAGACGCCGCGCAGCCTCCGGCGCGTGCCTGGCGTTTCTGACCGCCAGATCGAAAACGGCGTGACCGGTGTCTCCGACGTGTTGAGCGAGGTCGTAGTAGGCCATCCAGACCGGATCGTTTTCCGGCTCGGACTGGCTAAACTCGTCGTCGGCCTGGCCGATGATCCGTAGCGTCTCCTGCTCCCGACCCAGCTTTGCGAGCGCACGTGCCTTGGCGGCAAGGAGCATGGCGCGTTCGGTGGGCGTAAGGCGTTCGGCACGAATGAAAGCGACGTCTACCAGCGTGAGGCCCATATCAGGGTCGCCTCGCCAGATAGCCTGCCTGGCCATCGACGAAAGCGCTTTTGCTCTCAGGTGCCAGTCACCCGCCTCCTCGGCACACGCGAGCGCGAGAGAGAACATTCTTCGAGCATCCTCGTGGACGTAGGCGTCGAACGCCATGAACGCTGCGGTATGCGCGAGGAAGCCGACCGAGGTAAACAGTTCGTCGCGCAGACGTTCCGGGCAGCGTGCGTTCAGGAGATTCACGGCGTAGCGGAGCTGGCCGGCGACCGCCTCGCGTACGAGCCCGCCGCCGTACGTGTGGTCAACCGTTCCGAACAGACGCGCCGCCATTCGCAGTTGATCAATCTCTTCGCGCCCCACGACGGCGGGCACGTCGGGAGGGGGACTCGTGGCCAGCTCGGTGAAGGAGCCGGTCACGACGGCGGCGCCTACGCCTGCCATGGCGCGCAAGAACTCGCTTCGGTTCACGTCCTCAGTGTTCCGCTCTGTGCGACGTGGTCGACGGAAGCCCAGCTCCCGATCTTGCTTGGTGGCCAGGACGGCGTGAAACGCCTGCCGGTACAGCGCGTCAGGCCAGCGGATCAAGCCGCGTTCCAGCTTGCCGATGTAGTTCCCGTCGATCGCCGTCTCACGCCCGGTCTGCTCGTAGATCCAGGCGTTGACCATCTCGGCTAGCTCGCGTCGGGCCAGGGGCTCGCCTGGTGCCTCGGGCGACTCCACACGGACGCGGGCCGCCCGGAACAGGTGGTTCGGTTCCGCCATCGTCTCGTTCCTTCCGGGGCGCTAACGGCCCATCATGGCACGCCCGCCATGCGGCCGTAAGTGGTCCGTCACGGGCCGTAGACGATCAATCCCCCCTATCATCCCCTTGACATCCCTGCTCCCTGACCTGCCGGCATGAGCCGTGGACGCGCTGAACTGAAAGAAGGCCACACGGTGGCCGAAGAACACGCGGCGGAACGAGCGGGAAAGGGCGTCGGCATCATCATGGCCGGAATTAGCCTACGAGTCGAGTTGGAACGTCTACGTGATCGTATGCGCGCCGTTGGGATGACGCATGAAGAGATCGCCGCCGAGTTCTCGCGTCGCTATCGGCTGCGCCCCCGGCCCGCTTTTCGCCACGCTCACGGCTGGACGCTGCAACTGGCCGCTGACCGTATCAACGCCCGTGCCGCGGATCTGGACATCGACCCACAGGGCAAGGCGACCATGACCGTGCCTCGCCTGAGCGAATTGGAGAACTGGCCAAATTCCACTCGCCGCAGGCCGACCCCGCAGATGCTCGCGCTTCTCGCCTCCGTATACGGGACCGACGTACACAGCCTCTTGGACATCGCCGACCGCGAACACCTCCGACCGGAGGACAGGCTTCTCCTCGACACGATGAAGGCGGCCGGTCATAGGCCACAAGACCCGACGTCGGACGCCGATACGCCGGGTATCCCCGAGCGGCCGTTCCCGCCCGCACGGCCGCCGCGCTCTCCCTATTTCGGNCTCNCCNCCCNCCCGCCACAACCAGAAGACCTCACCACGACGAACGTGCTGCTCTATCTCCAGCGGCTCAGGACAAGCCCCGTCGCGGGCGCAGGTGGCCCTGAGCCCGATCACATCGCGTGGGCAGCTCTCACCGAGCGGGCAGACGCCATCGCCCACGAGTTGCGCTGGCTCACCAGTCACGTGACCAGAATCGCCGGACGGATCAGTACCGCCCCCGACCATCACAACCCGCAGGAAGGCGGCGGGTGCTGCCGTGCTCGCCCCGGCGTCCCGGATCACGACTCAGGCCATTGCGCCGACCTATAGGCGGTATCCGATGACAGGCACCCAGCGTCTCCGGCCAGCGGTCTACGTCGAGGTGTACCGGGCTCCCGCGACCGCCGCATCGGTGGGCGACATACGGCGGCATGTCGTCGAACTGGTCCAGCAACGAGGAGCCGAAGACTGCGCCTATACGGCCGAGCTGATCGTGAGCGAACTCGCCACCAACGCCGTGAAAGCGTCTGAAACTGCGAGACAACCGATGATCGCCGTCCGGACGTCCTTCATCGGCCGCCTACTCACCGTCGAAGTCTGGGACGGAAGCCCTGCGCTACCGGAGGCAAGACCCACCGATCTCGACTCGGAAGGCGGCTTGGGACTATTGCTCGTCGACGAACTCGCGCAACGCTGGTCGTACTACCTCACAAAATTAGGGAAGGTCGTTTGGGCGGAGATCCCCCTCCCCGAGCCCGTCGCCGTGGATAACCTCTCAGGCCCAAAACAGACAGACTTGCCAAGACGCGAGCTGCTTACGGGGCTACGCACGCGCCTATCGGACTTCTCAGCCGACTTCGTGACCGACATGGCGACACTCCGGCGCGTCGTGGACCGCCTCCGCGCGCTCGACGACTGGACGACTGGCGAGTAACTGCCCCAAACTCAGGAACTCATTACAGAAAGCCGGGAGTCCAGATGGAACGACCGTTGGCCTATGGATACTTCAGTCTCACCGCAGAGGATGACGACGAAGTCTCCCGCCTCAACAGGCAGGTCAAGGACTACGCCGACGCCGAGAGCTATGTCCTCGCCGAGATCTACGTTGACCGCAACATGCCACCGGGCCGACTCATTCGACCTGCGCTGACCACGCTGCTCGACTGCCTCCGCCACGATGACCGCTGTAGCGTCATCGTGCCTAGCGCCGACCACATCTCGCCCTGGCCGCTGATTAGAAAAGCGATAGCAATGGAAATCCAGCTTCTCGGCGCGAAGCTGGTCGTCGCCAGCAACACAGCTCACGAACCGCCCGGCGTCGCCGCATGGCGGGCCGAACGGGACACCGGGCAACAGCTGTGACCACATCTCACACCTCCAACATTGCGTTCGCCGGGCTCACGGCGGCCGGAAAGACGACCCACGCAAAGCGGCTGGCGGACGAACTTGGCTACCAGTACGTCTCCGCGACCGAGATCCTGTTGGAGATTCTCGGAATAGAGCAGACCGGCGAGTCCGTCTGGCTCACTCGACTCGGTGAGACCAACGCGGCCCGCAGCAACGGATCAGTAGACGCCGAGTTGGAGGAACGGCTCGTCTCGCTGAACCGGACCCGACAGAGAACCGTCTTCGACACGTGGGCACTCGCGTGGATCGGTGACAGCCCGCTCCTGCGTATCTGGATCGAATCCGACCTCGAATCGCGAGTCAGAAAATGTCTTGTCTCTCAGGGTGATCGAAGAACGAGCCCCGATCGGTGCAGATCCCTCCTCGACGAGAAGGACAGTTTCAACCGTCAGCTATTTCAGCGACGACACGGTTTCGACCTGTTCACCGACAGGCACCGCTATGACGCCGTCCTCGATAACAGCCATCTGATACCTAACCCTACAGAGTCCGCGGCCCGCTCCGGGATCGAGGCATTCGCGCCCGTCATCCATGCCGTAGCGACCTGCGTCATGGCCGACGACCAGGCGGAAGCCGAGCGCCTGATCCAGACCCATCCGCAGGAAGTTCGACGG
>NZ_JPHT01000028.1:0-59534 GCF_000733325.1 Frankia sp. Allo2 | reverse complement strand
GTCATATCCGGCATTAGCCCCGGTTTCCCGAGGTTATTCCAGAGCTCGGGGCAGGTTGCCCACGTGTTACTCACCCGTTCGCCGCTGAGAGCCGAAGCTCCCCGCTCGACTTGCATGTGTTAAGCACGCCGCCAGCGTTCGTCCTGAGCCAGGATCAAACTCTCCATCAATGCATTGAGAGCGCCGATGCAAAAACATCGACAGACCCCGACATCGACAGCAGACCCTCACAGGCCCACCACCGTGTCCAAAGGAATCCCTCACAACCCAACCAGACAGCCACCCCACCACGTGGGACACCACCCAGCCAGGCCATGAACGGGGTAAAACAATTGGCACTGACAATCGGCACGCTGTTGAGTTCTCAAGGAGCAGGCGCTACTGAGTAGACGTCGCAAGACGTCGCCCTCAGGCGGCTTGCTGGCTTCTTACAAAATTCTGGAGGATGCTCGTCAGTTACTCCCCAGACGGGGGCTGCCGTACATCTGCCACACGCGCCCCTCGGGGGGGCAGTCACCGACCGCATCCGTGGTACTCGGCGGATCCGGTGTCTCGCTGACAGAGAGAACATTACGGGTGGATGACGGGGGACGTCAAATCAATCCCTTACCAAGATATGTGATGTACGTCACACCTTCTCAAGACCAGTTCGTTGTGATCTTCTGATATGGGACGCTTGATGGTCTGGGCCGGAAGACTGACACCCGGAACACGGGCCAGAGCATCACCGGGTCGACTCACCTGGGTCGACGCGGCGGCCGCGGGCCGCTGACCGTCGCCTCGCCAGCGAGCCAGAATCGCCAGGGCCATTCGGTCGCCACCCGAATCCCCGCCCGGGGGCCGCGGCGGACCCGGCCGCCGGAGATACCGGGCGGGCCGGGAGGACGGATCCCCCGGCCCCCGGCCAGTGCCACCGTGACCGGCCCCGGGCCGGTGATCGTGGTTCCGCTCAATGCGCCGGTCACGGCGAGCGCCCGTCCCAACCGGCCGGGGCCACGCGCCAGGTCCGCCTCGACCAGGCGCGGGAAACGNCCCGCCACGAGGTCACGACCCGCCACGACCTCTCCGGAGCGCAGGAGCACGGCCGACGCCGAACCGACCGGTCCGCACACTACGTTCAGACACCAGTGGACGCCGTAACTGAGGTAGACGTAGGCCCGTCCCGGCGGTCCGAACATGACGGCCGCGCGCGGCGTCGGGCCGCGGTAGGCGTGCGAGGCGGGATCGTCCAGCCCCCCGTACGCCTCGACCTCGGTGATCCGAACGGCGACCGGCCCGTGCCAGACCGTCGCACCAAGAAGAGCCGGTGCGACGGCCAGAACGGGCCGGTCATAGAAGTCCACCCCGTCCGGCGCGGCACCGTCCGTCGGTGCCATGCCGGGCGAGGATTCGGGTAGTGCCGTCAGCCCACCGCCCAGGCCTGGTCCCGGTCCAGCACCGGACGCAACGCGGCGATCTGCTCGCGGACCCGGTCGGGAGCGGTCCCGCCGGGGGCCGAGCGGGCCTCCAGCGCTCCCCGCACCGACAGCACCTCGCGCACGTCCGGGGTGAGCAGGGGGTTGATCATACCGAGATCGTCGTCCGACACCTCGTCGAGATCGACGTCGTGGGCCACGCACCACGACACGAACTGGCCGACCGCCTCGTGCGCCTGACGAAACGGCACCCCTCGGCGCACCAGGTACTCGGCGACATCCGTGGCCAGCGCGAAGCCGTCGGGCGCCGCGGCGACGAGCCGCTCGCGACGGACCCGCATGGTCGCAACCGTGCCGGTCAGCGCGGGCAACACCAGCAGCAGGGTGTCGACCGCGTCGAAGACCGGCTCCTTGTCCTCCTGCAGATCGCGGTCGTAGGCGAGCGGCAGTCCCTTGAGGGTGGCCAGGAAACCGGTCAGATCCCCGATGAGCCGGCCGGACTTCCCCCGGGCCAGCTCCGCGACGTCCGGGTTCTTCTTCTGCGGCATGATCGAGCTACCGGTCGCGAAGGCGTCGTCCAGTTCGACCCAGCCGAACTCCCTCGTCGTCCAGAGCACGATCTCCTCGCCGAGCCGCGACAGGTGCACCCCGATCAGGGCCGCCACGAACAGGAACTCGGCGGCGAAGTCCCGGTCGGAGACCGCGTCGAGGGAGTTGGCGAACGCCCGGTCGAACCCCAGCTCCGCGGCCACCCCCTGCGGGTCGAGCGGCAGCGAGGAACCGGCCAGTGCCCCGGCCCCCAGGGCGCTCACCGACGCCCGGACGTCCCAGTCGCGCAACCGGTCGATGTCCCGGACGAACGCCTGCACGTGTGCCAGCAGCTGATGACCGAAGGAGATCNGCTGGGCGTGCTGCAGGTGGGTCATCCCGGGGGCCGGGGTGTCGACGTGCTGCTCGGCAAGCACGACCAGCGCGTGGGACAACTCGGTCAGCCGCGCGGCCACCTCGCGGGCCGAGTCCCGCAGGTAGAGCCGCAGGTCGGTGGCGACCTGGTCGTTGCGGCTCCGGCCGGCCCGCAGCTTTCCGCCCAGCGTTCCGAGCCGTTCGAGCAGACCACGTTCGAGGGCGGTGTGGACGTCCTCGTCCTCGACGGTCGGGCGGAACCGGCCCTGGGCGACCGCGTCGGAGAGCTCGTCCAGGGCGGCGAGCATCGCCGCGAGCTCGTCGGCGTCGAGCAACCCGGCCCGGTGCAGGACCCGGGCGTGCGACTTCGACGCGAGCAGATCGTAGGGCGCCAGCCGCCAGTCGAACTGGACGCTTATCGACAGCCGGGCGAGCGCCTCCGCCGGGCCGCCGGCGAAGCGCCCGCCCCACAGCCGCATCGGCGCCCCGTCACCGGGCGCCCCGTCACCGGGCCCTCTGCGCGTCGTGTCGTTCCCGCCGGGCGGGTGCGTCGCGGTCACGGGTTCAGCCGCTGCTCGCGCGCCGCCCAGACCTTCGTCGGCAGACCCCAGAGCTCGATGAACCCGCGGGCGTCGCGCTGGTCGAACTGGTCGCCGGCGTCGTAGGTGGCCAGTGCGTGGTCGTACAGACTGGCCGGGCTGCGCCGGCCGACGACCTGGGCGACGCCACCCACGAGCCGGATCCGCACCTCCCCGGACACTCCGGCGCTGGCGGAGTCGACGAAGGCGTCCAACGCGCTCTTCAGCGGCGAGTACCACAGACCGTCGTAGACGATCTCACCCCACCGCTGGTCGATGCCCCGCTTGAACCGGGCGACGTCCCGCTCAAGCGTGAGGTCCTCGAGGTCCCGGTGGGCCGTTAGCAGCGTGATCGCCGCCGGGCACTCGTAGATCTCCCGGCTCTTGATGCCGACGAGCCGGTCCTCGATCAGGTCGATCCGGCCCACGCCGTGGGCGCCCGCCCGGACGTTGAGCTCGGCGACGAGATCGGCGAGCGGGAGGGAGCGCCCGTCCAACCCCACCGGGACACCGTCGATGAACGAGATGGTCACCTCGTCGGGGATCCGCGCGACGGTGGGGTCCGCGGAGTAGACGAAGACATCCTCCGGCGGCTGGGCCCACGGGTCCTCGAGGACGCCGCACTCGGCGGTGCGGCCCCACAGGTTCTGGTCGATGGAATACGGCGATTTCTTCGACACGTCGATCGGCAGGCCGCGTTCCTCCGCGAAGGCGATCGCCTTGTCCCGGGTCATCCCCGAGTCGCGCACCGGGGCGAGCACGCTCAGCCCGGGGGCGAGCGCCGCCACCCCGACCTCGAAGCGCACCTGGTCGTTGCCCTTGCCGGTGCAGCCGTGCGCGATGGCGTCCGCCCCGTGCTCGCGGGCCGCGGCGACCAGATGCCTGACGATGACGGGTCGCGACAGGGACGAGATCAACGGATACCGGTCCATGTAGAGCGCATTGCTCTTAATCGCCGGAGCGACGAAGGACTCGGCGAACTCCTCACGGGCGTCGACGACGATCGACTCGACCGCGCCACAGGTGAGGGCGCGCTGCCGGATGGCCTCGAGGTCCTCGCCGCCCTGGCCGACGTCAACCGCCAGCGCGACGACGTCGGCGCCGGTCTCGGCGCCGATCCAACCGATGGCCACGGACGTGTCGAGGCCGCCCGAGTAGGCAAGCACGACGCGTTCGGTCACAGTACTTATCTCCTTATGTCGTTTTATATCAGAATCATGTTGAATTATTGAAAATCACGCCAGGCTGGTTAAAGAAAAACCGATGAGTGCTATTTTTAGCAAAAATTAGCGCTATGTTCATCAAGGATGCCGGGAAGGCCGGTTCACGGCGTCGCCGGCGCACCGCTACGCATCCTGGTCTGGCACGGCGGACGATCCCGTCGACGCTCCCCGCGCCCGGCCGTCGGCGAGCCACAGGAGATGAGCGGCGAGTGCCGGACCCCTCGGACCAGCATGCCCTCCCTGACCAGCGGGATCTCCCGGACCGACCGAACTCTCCGGACGGACCGAGCTCTCCGGACGGACCAGGGCCTCGGCTGCGGGAGCCGACCGGCAGACGACGAGCACCGTGTCATCCCCCGCGATCGTGCCCATGACCCCCGGAAGCGCCTCCCGGTCGAGCACCGAGGCGAACAGCTGCGCGGCGCCCGACGGTGTGCGCAGCACGACCAGGTCGCCGTTGGCCTCCGCGGAGACCAGCAGTTCCTCGCAGAGCCGGGTGAGCGACAACCGGACGATCTCCGCCGGCGCGAGGTTCGCCTCGACCGCGTAGACCAAGCCGCCGTCCGGACCGCGCACCTTGGTCGCCCCGATGTCCTCCAGATCACGGGACAGGGTTGCCTGGGTAACCTGGACGCCCTCGGCGGCCAGCAGACGCGCGAGCTCGGTCTGTGAACGCACGCCGCGCTGACCGATCAACGCCGCCAGCCGAGCCTGGCGGGCGTGCTTGGTCAACGGCGCGGCACGCGCGGCCTCCGCGCCTGCTTCCGAGGTCATCGCCCGGTGCCCCCCACCGACGATGCGCCCCCCACCGACGATGCGCCCCCCACCCCGGACGCGCTTCCGGCGGTGCCGGTCGGACCGACGCCCTCGGACAGCAGGATCGACAGCAGGGCCTTCTGGGCGTGCAGCCGGTTCTCGGCCTGGTCGAACACGACCGAACGGGGTCCGTCGATCACCGACGTGGTGATCTCGAGCTCCCGATGCGCGGGCAGGCAGTGCATGACGATCACGTCGGGCGAAGCGGCCTCGACGGCCTTCTCGTCGAGGCGGTACGGCTGGAACACCAACGCGCGGCTGTCCGACTCACTCTCCTGACCCATCGACGCCCACACGTCGGTGTAAAGCACGTCTGCCCCGGCGGCGGCCTCCAGCGCGTCGTGCATCACCAGCGCCTCCCCCCCGGTCACCATGCCGATCTCATTGGCGTGCCGCACCACCTGCTCGAACGGCTCATAGCCGGGCGGCGAGGCCACGTGCACCCGCATGCCGGCCGACGCGCCGGCGAGCAGCAGCGAGTGCGCGACGTTGTTGCCGTCGCCCAGGTAGGTCNGGGTCANCCCGGCCNGGCGNCCCCGCCGCTCCCGGATCGTCTGCAGGTCGGCCAGGGCCTGGCAGGGATGGGCGTGGTCGGACAGCGCATTGATCACCGGAACGGTGGCCGCCGCCGCCAGCCGCTCCAGCCGCTCCTGCGCGAAGGTACGCACGACGATCGCGTCGACGTACCGGCTCAGCACGGCGGCGGTGTCCTCGATGGTCTCCCCCCGGCCAAGCTGCGCGCTCGCCGCGTCGATCACCACCGGGTGGCCGCCGAGCTCAGCGACGCCCACGTCGAACGACAGTCGGGTGCGCGTCGACGGCTTCTCGAACAGCAGCGCCACCGAGCGCCCGGCGAGCGGACGCTCCGTCAGCCGGGTGACGCGGCGGCGTGCCTTGAACCCGTCGGCGAGGTCGAGCAGAGCGGTCTGCTCCGCGGGGGTCAGGTCGGTGTCGAGAAGGAAGTGTCGGACCGTCATGCGCTGACCCTAGAGCCCGGGGCTGACGCGGACTGCGCCGACGCGGACTGCGCCGACGGAACCCGGGCGGCGAGCGCGTCGCCGACGATGCCGGGCAGGGCCGCGACGAAGGCGTCCACCTCGGCGGCGGTGAGGATCAGCGGTGGGGCGAGCCGGATGGCGTCGGGGGCGACGGCGTTCACCAGGTAACCGGCCTCGCGGGCGGCCTTCNCCNCCGCCGGCGCGAACGGGCCGTCGAGCTCGATCGCCCGCCACAGCCCCTGTCCCCGGACCCCCGCCACGCCGGGCACGCCCGCCGCCCGGATCGCCGCGGCCAGCCGCTCCCCGAGCCGCGACGCGTGTTCAAGCAGGCCCTCGGCGGCGATCGTGTCGAGCACCGCGAGCGCCGCCGCGCAGACGATCGGGCCGCCGCCGAAGGTGCTGCCATGANCCCCCGGGCGNAACAGCGTCCCCGCCGCGCCGATGCCGACGCAGGCGCCGACGGGCAGGCCACCGCCGAGTCCCTTGGCCAGGGTGATCACGTCGGGCAGCACGCCCTCGGCCTGGTGAGCGAACCACGAGCCGGTCCGGCCGATGCCGCTCTGTACCTCGTCCAGGACCAGCAGCGCGCCGGCGGAGTCACAGACAGCCCGCGCGGCGGCGAGGTAGCCGGTCGGCGGCGGCACGACACCGCCTTCACCGAGGGTCGGTTCCAGGAACACCGCCGCGGTCGCCTCGCTGACGGCGGCGCGCAGGGCCGCGCCGTCTCCATAGGGCACGAACCGGACGCCGGGCAGCAGTGGCTCGAACGGTGCCCGCTTGGCCGGCTGACCGGTAATGGACAGCGCGCCCAGGGTCCGACCGTGGAACGAGCCCTCGGTGGCGATAATCTCCGGACGGCCGGTCCGGCGGGCGATCTTGATTGCTGCCTCGTTGGCCTCCGCCCCCGAGTTGCAGAAAAAGACCTTCGCCCCCTCGGGCGGAAGCCCGGGGCTCGGCGCGCCGACCCGCAGCAGCTCGACGAGCCGTTCGGCCAGCAGCACCTGAGGCTCGTTGGCATAGAGGTTCGACACGTGGCCGAGAGCGCCGAGCTGGCCGACGACGGCGTCCCGGACCGCCGGGTGGCAGTGACCGAGCACGCTGACGGCTACCCCGCCGACCAGGTCGAGATATTCGCGGCCGTCATGGTCCCACACCCGGCTGCCGGCCCCCCGGGCCAGGGAGATCGCGGGTCGGCCGTAGGTCGCCATCACGACGGCGTCCCGCCGGGCGATCAGATCGGCGTCCTTAGCGATCTCGGCGTTCACTGGGTTCACTGGGTTCACTGGGTTCTCAGCGATCTCGGCGTTCATGGCGTTCCTCCGGTCGGTTCGCCGGCCGGAACGATCCCGGCCGGGCGCGCGGCGGGTGCGGGGGGCGTACCCGGCTCAGGCGAGGTGCCCGACTCGGCCATGATCAAGGTGCCGATGCCATCGTCGGTGAAGATCTCCAGGAGCACCGCGTGCGGCACCCGTCCGTCGAGCACGTGCGCCTGCGGAACACCGCCACGCACCGCCCGCCGGCAGGCCTCCATCTTGGGAATCATGCCGGCGGTGAGCGAGGGGAGGAGCTGTTCGAGCTCGGTGATGCTCAGCTCACTGATCACCTCGTCGCTCGCCGGCCAGTCCGCGTAGAGGCCCTCGACGTCGGTCAGGACGACGAGCTTCGTAGCCCCGAGCGCGACGGCGAGTTCGGCGGCGGCGGTGTCGGCGTTGACGTTGTAGACCCCGCCGTCGACGCCGCGGGCGACCGACGCGACCACCGGCACCTTCCCGGAGCCGAGCAGGGCGTTGATCGTCTCCGGTCGGACCTCGACGATGTCGCCGACCAGGCCGACGTCGACCTCCCGGCCATCGACGATCGCCGGGCGGCGCCGCGCGGTGAAGAGGTTGGCGTCCTCACCGGACAGCCCGACGGCGAACGGGCCGTGGTCGTTGACGAGCCCCACGACGTCCCGATTGACCTGGCCGAGCAGGACCATCCGCACGACGTCCATGGTCTGTGGGGTGGTGACCCGCAGGCCGCCGACGAACGTTGAGGGGACACCGAGGCGCTCCAGATGCGCGGTGATCTGCGGACCGCCGCCGTGCACGACGACCACCCGCAGCCCCGAGTGGCGCAGGAACACGACGTCGGCGGCGAAGGCCTCGCGCAGCGCCGGCTCCGTCATCGCGTTGCCGCCGTACTTGACGACGATGGTCGCGCCCTGGAACCGCGACAGCCACGGGAGCGCCTCGATGAGGACCTGGGTCTTCGCGAGCGCCGCATGGCCGCGGGCGGTGGCGGCCGGGCCCCGCCCGGTGCCCCCGCCCGGGGCGGCGTCGCCGGTGCTGCCGGTGCTGCCGGTGCTGCCGTGCCCACCGTTCGAAGGCGGCGGCGTCCGGGTCGGGGCGTTCATGTCGAGTACGCCGAGTTCTCGTAGACGTACCCGTCGGTCAGGTCGTTCGTCCAGACGGTGACCTCGGCATCGCCGGCGTGCAGATCGACGCCGATGCGCACCTCACGGCCGGACAGGTCGACGAGGTCGCGGTCCTCGCCGGGGGCCCCGGCCCGGCAGACCCGCACCTCGTTGATGGACACGTCCAGCGCGTCGGGCTCGAAGACGGCCTTCGTGGTGCCGATCGCGGCGAGCACCCGTCCCCAGTTCGGGTCCTTGCCGTACAGAGCGCACTTGAGCAGGTTGTTGCGGGCGACGGCCCGGCCGACCTCCAGCCCGTCGTCCTCGGTCGCGGCTCCGGTCACGGTGATGGCGATGGTCTTCGTCGAACCCTCGGCATCGCCGAGCATCTGCTGGGCGAGGTCGATGCACACCTCGGTGACCAGCCCCGTCAGCTCCGCCTCGGGCAGGCTCACCCCGGCGGCGCCCGAGGCCAGCAGCAGCACGGTGTCGTTGGTGGACAGGCAGCCGTCGGAATCGACCCGCTCGAAGCTGACCCGCGAGGACGCCCGGATCACCCGATCGAGGGTGGCGGCGTCCGCGACGGCGTCGGTGGTGACCACCACGAGCATCGTCGCGAGCGACGGCGCCAGCATCGCCGCGCCCTTNCCCATCCCGCCGATGGTGACACCCGGGGTCGTTGACGAGGTGCGGACCGCGGCCTTCGCGACGGTGTCGGTGGTGCGGATCGCCTCCGCAGCCGCGGCGCCGGCGGTGTCGGTGTCAGCGAGGTCCGCCACCGCCTTGGTGGCGCCGGCGAGCAGGTTGTCCATGGGCAGGCGGACGCCGATGAGACCGGTCGAGCAGACCGCGACGTCGCCGGCACCGAGGCCGAGCGCCCCGGCGACGTGCTCGGCCGTGGCATGGGTATCGGCGAATCCGGCCGGACCGGTGCAGGCGTTCGCCCCGCCGGAGTTGAGGATGACGGCGCGCAGCCGGCCGTCGGCGAGGACCTGGCGGGTCCAGAGCACCGGAGCCGCCTGAACCCGGTTGGCGGTGAAGATCCCGGCGGCGGCGTCGGACGGCCCGTCGTTGACGACGAGCGCCACGTCCGGACGGCCGGACGGCTTCAACCCGGCCGCCACTCCGGCGGCGCGGAAGCCCCGTGGGGCGGTAACGCTCAACTCAACCCTCTCCTGTCTCCTGGCCGCGTTGCTGATCGATGTTGCTGATCGATGCTCCCGCGTCCTTACCGACCTACCGATCTACCGACCGATCTACCGACCTACCGATCTACCGGGCCGAAAACGGTCAGGGGGCGATGCCCTGAGCGGTCAGCCCGGCGGTCTCGGGCAGGCCGAGCATCAGGTTGGCGCACTGCAGCGCCTGGCCGGCCGCGCCCTTGCCGAGGTTGTCGATCGCGGTGACGACGATCGCCCGGCCGGTCTCCGGGTCGAAGGTCCCTTGCACATGAACGGCGTTCCCGCCGAGCGTCGCCGCGGTGTGCGGCCAGCGCCCCGGCGGCAGCACCCGGACGAACGGCTCCCCCGCGTAGGCGGCCCGCAGCGTCTCGTACACGGCGTCCGCGTCGGTGCCCGGGGTGGCCCGGCCGGTGCTGGTCGCGAGGATGCCGCGGGGAAGCGGGGCGAGCACCGGGGTGAAGGACACCGTCACGGTCATACCGGCGGCCCGGGAGAGGGTCTGCGTGATCTCGGGTCTGTGCTGGTGGGTGCCCACCTTGTAGGCGGTCAGGTCACCCATCACCTCGCTGCCGAGCAGGTTCACCGTGGCCGAGCGCCCCGCGCCGGACGTGCCGCTCGCCGCGACAACGACCAGGTCGGCGGGCTCCACGAGGCCGCCGACCAGCAGCGGCACGAGCCCGAGAGAGGTCGCCGTGGGATAGCAGCCCGGAATCGCCACTCGCCGGCTCGCGGCGATCTCCGCCCGTGCCCAGGGGAGCTCGGGCAGGCCGTAGGTCCAGGTCCCGGCGTGCTCCCCCCCGTAGGCGCGCCGCCACGCCTCCGGGTCGACGAGCCGATGATCGGCACCCAGATCGGCGACCCGCACGGTGTCGGGCAGGGTGGCCGCCACCGCGGCCGACTGACCGTGCGGCAGCGCCAGGAAAACGATGTCCGCGTCGGTCCCGGCCAGCGCGGCCGCGTCCGTGAACACCCGGCCCTCCAGGTCGGGCAGGTGGGGATGCACCTCCGTCACCGGCAGGCCGGCGGACGCGTTCGCGGCCAGCGCACCGATCTTGATTTCGGGATGGGCGAGGAGCAGGCGCAGCAGCTCTCCGCCGCCGTACCCACTCGCCCCCGCAACTGCTACCGTCACACCCATGATTGCAATTTTATACACGCCAACTCATGATCATGCAATGATGCTGGCGTAACCCGTCTCGGCCTCAGGCGCGCAGGGACGCGCCGGTAAGCTCCGCCGCCCGGGCGACCGCCGCGTCCCGCACCGCGTTCGCCTCGGCGGCCGTCAGCGTCCGGTCCCCGGCGCGCAGCCGCAGGCCGAAGGCCAGCGAGCGCTGACCGACCCCGACCTGGGCGCCCTCGAAGACGTCGAAGAGGGTCAGGGACTCCAGCAGGTCACCGGCTCCGGCCCGCAGTGCCGCCGTCACATCGGCGACCGGCACCTCGATCGGCACGACGAGCGCCACATCCCGGTCGGCGGGCGGATAGGTGGAGATCGTCGGCGCGATCATCGGCGGCGCCGCCGACGCGACCTCGATCAGGGCATCGAGGTCCAGTTCCATCGCGCCGGCCCGAGGCGGAAGCCCGACGTCGCTGAGCACCCGGGGGTGCAGCTCACCCGCGTGGCCCACGACCCGGCCGTCGATCGAGAGCTCCGCGAGGCGGCCCGGGTGCCAGGGCATGACATTGCCGGCTCTGACCGTGAGGGTCACGCCCACCGCCTCGGCGACCACGTGCGCGGCGTCCACCGCGTCCGCCCAGTCCGCGTCCCGGGCCGGCGTGGACCAGCCACCTGGCTCACGGCGCCCGGTGAGGAGCGCGGCGACGTGGCGGGGCTGGCCGGGCAGGGNCGAGTCCAGAGCGGCGATCTCCGCGGCGGAGGGCCGACGATCCACCGGCGGGGTGNCGACGTCCGTCGGGATCCGTTCGCGTTCCCGGAACACCAGACCGCTCTCGAACAGGGCGAGATCGCGCTGCCCCCGGCCGATGTTGCGCACGGCCGCCGCGATCAGTCCGGGTAGCAGGGTCGTCCGCAGGTAGCCGGCGTCCTCGGCGATCGGGTTCGCGATCCGGACCGCCGCACGCCGCGGGTCGGCCGCGGCCAGGCTGAGCGCGTCGGCGGCGTCCTCGGGTACGAACGGCAGGGTAAGCACCTCGGCGAACCCCGCATGGGCCAGCGCCCGGCCCACCGCGCGGTGCATCCGCTGCGCGGCGGTGAGCCCGCGCCCCGCGGGCAGCGACGGCAGGGTCACCGGGATGGTGTCGTACCCCTCCAGCCGCATGATCTCCTCGACGAGATCGGCGGGCCGGGNCAGGTCGGGACGCCAGGACGGCGGCGTCGCGATCAGAACACCGGGCAGGTCCTCGGTCGCCGACCCGTCAGCCACCGCGCAGCCGACGTCGACGAGCCGGCGCCGCACCACCTCGGCGGGGTAGGGCCGGCCGGCGAGGCGTTCCGGTTCCGTCAGCGGCAGGGTCACCGGCGCCGGGGCGGGGCGGTGGTCCAGGTCGGTCACGCCGGGCTCGGGACGGGCGGCGGCGAGCTCGGCGAGCAGGTCGACGGCCAGCGCCGCGGCGACCGGCGCGAGTGCCGGGTCGACGCCGCGTTCGAAACGCCGCGACGCCTCCGAGGACAGCCGGTGCCGGCGGGCGGTGCGGGCCACCGTGATCGGGTCGAAGTGCGCAGCCTCGAGGACGATGTCGGTGGTCGTCGCGGACACCTCCGTGCTGGCCCCGCCCATCACCCCGGCGAGCGCGATCGGACCGGTGTCGTCGGCGATGACCAGATCCTCGGGGTCGAGAGTGCGGTCGACCCCGTCGAGGGTGCGCAGCGTCTCTCCGGCGACGGCCCGGCGCACAATGATCGCGCCGGCCAGCTTCGCCCGGTCGAAGGCGTGCAACGGCTGGCCGAGGCCCAGCAGCACGGCGTTGGTGACGTCGACCGGCACCGAGATTGACCGCATCCCGGACAGCGACAGCCGCCGCTGCCACCCCAGCGGGGTGGTGGCCCGCGAGTCGACCCCGGTCACCACCCGGGCGACGTAGCGGTCACACGCCGCGGTGTCCTCGACGACGACCGGATAGGCCTCCCTGGCGGGCCCCGGGACGGCTGCCGGGTCCGCCGGCGCGCCCGGGTCCGTGAACGGCAGCGCGAAGGCGGTCGCCGCCTCCCGGGCGATCCCCCGCACCGACAGACCGTAGCCCCGGTCCGGGGTGACCGCGATGTCAAGCACCTCGTCGGCGAGATCGAGCAGCTCGGCGACGTCGGCGCCGATCGGCGCCCGCGGCGCGAGCACCAGGATGCCGTCGGACTCCTCGCCGAGGCCCAGTTCCCGGGCCGAGCAGATCATCCCCTCGCTGACATGGCCGTAGGTCCTCCGCGCGGTGATCTCGAACCCGCCGGGCAGCACGGCGCCGGGCAGCGCGACCGCCACCCGGTCGCCGACGGCGAAGTTGTGCGCCCCGCAGATGACGCCGCGCACGCCCTCGCCCCTGGATCCGGCGCTCTCGGCTCCGGCATCCTCGGCTCCGGCGCTCTCGGCGACCCGGACCTGGCACCAGCGGACGGCCTTCTTCTTCGTCTCGACGATCTCGAAGTCGACGATCTCCCCGACGACCACGCCGGAGAACTCGCCCCCGACGCTACGCAGTCCCTCGACCTCGAAACCGGCCCGGATCAACGCGTCGGCGACGGCCCGCGTGGGCGGCAGCCCCGCCACATACTCCCGCAGCCAGGACATCACGATCAGCATGGGTCAGTCCTCGATTCCGAACGGCAGGCTGAACCGGACGTCACCGTCGACGAAATCGCGGATCTCCCGGATGCCATGGCGGACCATCGCGGCCCGTTCCAGCCCCATCCCGAACGCGAAACCGCTGTACCGGGTCGGGTCGACCCCCGCGGCCCGCAGGACGTGCGGGTCGACCATGCCGCAGCCGCCGGCCTCGATCCAGCCCTCGTCCGAACAGACCCGACAGGGCTGGCGGGCCGCCTCCCCGCGGCAGGCGAAGCACTGCACGTCCAGTTCCGCGGACGGCTCGGTGAACGGGAAGAACGACGGGCGCAGCCGCGTCGACAGGCCCGCCCCGAACAACGCCTGGGCGAAGACCTCCAGGGTGCCGCGCAGGTCCGCCATGGTGATGCCCCTGTCCACGGCCAGACCTTCGAGCTGGCCGAAGACCGGCGAGTGCGTCGCATCGATGGTGTCGTTGCGGTATGTCCGCCCCGGGCACACGACGTACACGGGCAGCGGGCGGTTCAGCAGGGAGCGGATCTGCACCGGGGAGGTGTGGGTACGCAGCACCCGGCCCGCCCCGGTCGGCGCGACGTAGAGCGTGTCGTGCTCGCTGCGGGCCGGGTGATCGGGCGCCATGTTCAGGGCCTCGAAGTTGAACCAGTCGTGTTCGACCTCGGGTCCCTCGGCGACCTCGTAGCCCATCGCCACGAACACGTCGGCAAGCCGGTCGGACAGGGCGGTCAGCGGGTGGCGGGCACCACGGCGGCGGCGGTCGACGGGCAGGGTCACGTCGACCCGTTCCTCGCGCAGCACCCGGGCGTCGCGTTCGGCGGTGAGTTCGGCCAGCCGGGCGTCGTAGGCGGCCTGTACGGCCGTGCGGGCGGCGTTGTGCCGGCGACCGGCGTCGGCACGCTCCGCACGGGGCAGGGCACCGAGCTCCCGGCGGGCCAGCACCAGCGGTGCGGAGGCACCCTGGATGTGGGCGGTACGGACGGCTGCCAGCGCGTCGAGATCGGCGGCGGCGCGGATCGACTCCCGCGCCGCGTTGACGGCCGCGTCGAGCTGATCGGGGTCGAGGGCGTGGACCCGGGACGGGTCGACAGTCTCTCCAGGGGCGGGCACGATGCTCATCCTCGTCATCGGGTGAAAAGCAGGGTCATCCCGGCGGGAAGCCGGGGTCGTCCGGCCTGCGGCGGGGTTCGTCCGGNCCTGGGGNGTCCGGTCCTGGGGCGGCGGCGCGCGCCTGGCCGCCCGGGGCGCCCACCGGTCGGTTCGCGGTGCTCGGCGTCAGCCGAACACCGGGCCACCGGCGGGCACGAAAAATCGGAACTCGGCGCCGCCACCCGGGGCCCGGCCGACCGAGATGGTGCCGCCGTGCGCCTCGATCAGCGCCTTGGCGATGTAGAGCCCGAGGCCGGTGCCGTTCCCGCGGCTGGCGCCCCGCCAGAACTTCGTGAACACGCGCGCGGCGTTCGATTCGGACACGCCTTCACCCTCGTCGGCCACGCTTACCTCCGTGCCGCTGTCCCTGCCACGCAGCAGTACCGTCACAGTACCCGCACCATGCCGCAGGGCGTTGTCGACGAGGTTGTGCAGTACCTGTTCAATCTTGTCCGGATCGACCCACATCTCGGGCAGTTCGCCCTCCTCGCGGATGAAGAACCGGTCGGCGCCCGCCGCGCCCGAGGCCACCTTGCCGTCCACCACCGAACGCACCCGGGCGGGCAGGTCGACGATCTGCTTGCGGACCTGGATGCGTCCGGAGTCGATCCGAGAGACGTCCAGCACCTCGGTGAGCAGGCGCGTGACCCGGTCGGCGTCGGTGTTGACCGTGTTCAGCATGAGCTTCTTCTGCTCGTCGGTGAACCGGTCCCACTTGGCGAGCAGCGTCGCGGTGAATCCCTTCACACTGGTCAGCGGCGAGCGCAGCTCGTGCGCCACGGTCGCGACCAGGTCCGCCCGGTTGCGTTCCAGCCGCTCGCGGCTGAGGGTGTCGCGCAGGGACAGCGACACCCGCACCAGCCGACCGGCGACCCGGTTGAACCGCACCGTGACGTGGAAGTCACGGTCGTGGACTGGACCCGCGTAGGTCAGGCGCCGCTCCGGCTGCCCGGTGACCCGCGGCAGGTTCCGGCTGGCTGTAGAGCACTCCCACCAGTCGTTGCCCCGCTCGTCCAGCAACGGGAGGACCTCGGTCAGATGCCGGCCGATCGCGGACGGTCCATCCACCCCGGTGAGCTTCGCCGCCGCCCGGTTGAACACCTCGACGACGCCGGCGGCGTCGGTCACGATCACCGAATCCGGTAGCAGGTCGAAGGCGGCGGCAGGCAGTGGGCCGTCCTGCGCGGCCGACACGGCTGAATCGGTGGCATCGGGCGCGCAGCCGGGGCCGGAGGGCGGCACCTGCCCGGATGGCGACGTGACAATGTTCATCACCGTCGACCACCTCCTCCGGTGCCGTCAGTACCGGACCTGCCCGTTCTCTGCGCCCGCGCCGACGCGTAAAGGCACAGGGCGGACGCAACCGCAAGATTCAGGGACTCGGCCTGACCGTACACCGGTACCCGCAGAACCGCGTCCGCGGCGGCCAGAGTAGCCGAAGCCAGCCCATGTGCCTCGTTACCGAACAGCCACGCCGTCGGCCCGTCGAGCTCACCGGCCGCGACGGCGGTGTCAATGTCGCGATCCGCGGCTCCGGACGTCGCCACGATGCGGCAACCCCGGGCCCGCAGCCGGTCCAGCACCCCGGCCAAGGCTGGTTCCACGATCACCGGGAGGTGAAAGTGGCTGCCGGCCGAGGAGCGCACGCACTTGCCCCCGAAGGGGTCGACACCGCTCCCGGTGAAGACGACGGCGTCCGCTCCGGCCGCGTCCGCGCTGCGGATCACCGTGCCGGCGTTACCCGGATCGCCCGCGCCGATGCACACCGCGACCAGCCGGGGGGCGTGCAGGTCGGCGAGCCGATGAGCGGGCAGGGCCGCGACCGCGACGAGGCCCTGGGGGGTCACCGTCTCCGACAGCGACGCCACGGCCTCGTCCGTCACGACCCGGACCGGCACCCGGACCGCCCTCAGCAACTCCTCGTGCCGGGGAGTCGCAGAGACTCCGACGAACACCTCAAGCAGCTCGCCGACGGCCAATGCCGCGCCCACCGCCTGCACCCCCTCGACCAGGAACCTGCCCTGCTCGCGCCGGGCCGCGGGCCGCTTGAGGCGACGCGCGGCGCCGACCCGCCCGGAGCGCGCTCCGGCGATCGGCGCCGGCCCCGGCGAAGGGGCGTCCGGCGAAGGGGCGTCGGTCGTGGAGGACACGCGGGAGGCGGGCACGGGCCGACGTCGCGACGGGCTCAGGCGGCGGTGGGCTCCGGCGCCGCCGCCAGCGCGGCCCGTGCCACCTCGACCAGGGCGGTGAACGCGACCGCGTCGTTGACCGCGAGGTCGGCCAGGATCTTGCGGTCGACTTCGACGCCGGACAGCTTCAGACCCTGCACGAAGCGGTTGTAGGTCAGACCGTTCGCCCGCGCCGCCGCGTTGATCCGAGTGATCCACAGCTGCCGGAAGTCGCCCTTGCGCGCGCGGCGGTCCCGGTAGGAGTAGGTCATCGAGTGGAGCATCTGCTCCTTGGCCTTGCGGTAGAGCCGCGAGCGCTGGCCCCGGTAGCCGCTGGCCTGCTCGAGGACCGTACGGCGCTTCTTCTGGGCGTTGACCGCCCGCTTCACGCGTGCCATGAGGGCACCTGTCTCCTTCGTTCGGGTGCGTCCGGCGGCCCGGGCCGGAGTCGGCCGCCAACGGCGGGCCGACCGCGACCGGCGGGCCCGCCGCAGTCGGGGCCGGAGTCGTCAGCGGGCCACGGTCAGCGGGCGAGCAGGCGCTTGACGCGTCGGTTGTCCGCCTTCGTCAACGGCACCACGCCATCCAGTCTGCGGGTGAGGCGGCTGGTCTTGTGCTCCAGGTAGTGGCGGCGGTTGGCCCGCTGGCGCAGCACCTTGCCGGAGCCGGTGACCCGGAACCGCTTGCTCGCACCGCTGTGGGACTTCTGTTTGGGCATGTTGACATCCTGACGGGTTACGTGGGTGATCGAACAACCGGCGTGGCGAGATCCGGAACCGGTGGCGGCGCCACCGCGCGGACTGCCCGCCCTCGAGTCAGACGTGGCCGGCCGGTTCCGGCACCCGCTGCGGCTTCGAGCCCTTGTGCGGGGCCATGACCATGGTCATGTTCCGGCCGTCCTGCTTGGGCTGAGCCTCGACATAACCAAGGTCGGCCACGTCGGCGGACAGCCGTTGGAGCAGGCGGATGCCGAGCTCGGGCCGGGACTGCTCCCGACCGCGGAACATGATCGTAATCTTGACCTTGTCGCCGGCCCGCAGGAAACGCACGACGTGACCCTTCTTGGTCTCGTAGTCGTGCGGATCGATCTTCGGCCGCAGCTTCATTTCCTTGATGACGGTCTGGACCTGGTTCTTCCGAGCCTCCCGACGCTTCTGGTCGGACTCGTACTTGAACTTTCCGTAGTCCATCAGCTTGCAGACCGGGGGACGAGCGGTCGGCGCGACCTCGACGAGGTCGAGATCGACCTCCTGCGCCATACGCATGGCCTCACCGATCGAGACGATGCCGATCTGCTCACCCTCCGCGCCGACGAGGCGAACCTCGGGGACGCGAATCCGGTCGTTGATACGGGACTCTGTGCTGATGTGTTTCCTCCGTTGCTCGACGCGCGGGCATGACCTCACCGCAGCGGAGCACCGAGCCTGGTACACCAGGCTCCCGGCCGACGACCGCGGAAACGGCTCGGCCGACCGGCGACCCGGCCACCGCGGCCCCCAGCCGGAACTCCGGCCTGAGGACCTGCTGACGTCCCGGGGNGGCGACATCAGTGCTGACATCGGGTGGAGGGCGAACCCCCGCTTGGTCCTGCCGATCAGGCTCCGCGCCGTGCCCTGGCTGCCTGGAAACGGCAACGCCAGCGGACGGAACAAAACCAGCCGGCAGGCGGTCTGCGGCCCAGCGTAGCACCAGACCGGGCGACACGACGATCACATCATCGTCCGGGCGCTCCGAAAGGGCCGGCGGCGCTCACCTCGCGAACCGCACCGGCCATCGGCGCGTCGGGCGCAGGCCCCGCCCCAGATGGCGGCGCACCGCCTCGGCCTCCCGCGCGCTCACGAGCAGCACGGCCGGGCCCGAGGCCCGCTCCTGCTCCCGCGCCGGGGCCGGGGCCGGGGCCGGATCGGTGGCGAGCAGCCGGGACAACCGCCGGGCAAGCAACTCCCCGGACCGCGCGTCCGCATCTCCGCCCTGACGTACCGCGACGGCGAGCACCGGGCGTGGGGCGCCGGCACCCGGGAGGAGCAGTTCCGCCGGCCACACCTCGACCCGCTCAGTCACGGTCCGCAACGCCTCCCGAACCCGCCGCCGGGATAACGGACCATCCGGATCGGACGGACGGCGCAGGGCGGTCACCCTCAGCTTGTCGAGGTCCGCGGCTTCGGTCACGCGCGGCGTGTCGAGGGTTCCGGACGGCGCGTCGGAGCCGGATCCGCCGGGCACCGGCGCGGGACCGCCCGGGCCGACGTCCAGACTGGCCGAGCGCGGACCGGCCACGTCGATCACCACCGCTCCGAGCCCCAGCCGGACCGCCTCCGTGCAGGCGTCCACCGCGGCGACCGGAACCGGCCGGGCCGAGGAGCGCCAGGCGGTGAGCGCGCTGACGCTGGAGAAGATCGGTAGCGCGGTCGCGCCGGACGGGGTGCGCAGGGTCGTCAGCGCCATCTCGCTGGTCTTGTCCGCACCGGTGACGGCGTCGGCGGCGGTGAGCCGAGCCTCGACTCCGACGAAGACCCGGGCCTGGCGCAGCGCGGCGGTCAGAACGGCGGGGNCGACCGGGNTGGNGGCGAGCGCTCGGGTGAGCGACTCGTCGGCGCGGCCGTCATCGCCCTGACCAGACGGAGTCAGCAGATCGCGTGCCATTCTCGCCAGCCTAGGGCCCAGGCGGCGCGGCGGGCCGGTACCGGATCGGGTCCGTGGCGTTCACCATGGCCCGGACGGGCCCGGGCCATGGTTGAGGGCCCCGACCGGGGGCTGCGATGGCGGGCCGGGCCAGCACGGTGGCCGGTTGCGACCCGGGAAGCGGGGCGGTGGCGACCGCCCCGGCGAGACGCTGGAAGGCAAACCTGGTCCGGCGACGCAGGCGGTACCAGCTGATCGGACGGCTGTCGGCGAGCGCCGCGTCGAACGGCACCGGCACCGTCATGTAGGCCCGGTCCTCGAGATGTTCGAGACGCAGCCGCGCCCCGCGGCTCAACCGGGAGGGATACGTCTCGACGACGGCCACGATGACGGTGGCAGCGAGATCTGGCCGACCGGCCGCGGTCAACGCGCTCAACGCGTCGTCCGCACCGGCGATCTCCGTCTCGCCGGCCCGGATCGTCAACACGACGAGGTCCGCCCGCGCCAGCAGGGTGGCCGGCACCGGCTGGCTCCACCCCGGTGGGGCGTCCGCGACGACGACCGGATACCAGTGTCCGAGCAGGTCGAGTGCCCACGCCAGCTCCTCGGGAAGCAACCCCGGCCCGGTAAGATCACGCAGTCCGGCCAGCACCTCCAGGCCACCGGAGCCGTCGGAGGCGACAAACCGGCGCACGTCCTCCAACGAGGACACCGGTGGCCGCGCCGTGGCCAGCTCCCGCAACCCCACGCCCGGTGACATGAGGCCGACCCGGTGCGCAAGCAGCCCGGACTGGTCCGGGGATGCGTCCACGGCCATCACCCGATGACCGTGGTGCTCCGCGATCGCCAGTCCCAGACCCGCGGCGACCGTCGTCCGGCCGCCTCCGCCACCGAATCCCCCAACCAGCACCCGCCGCCCACCGGCCCGCGCCCGCGCGACCGACGAACCGCCCGTTCCCGCGACGGCCGGGACCACCGCCCGACCACCGGACGGCGTCACCGCGGCCACCGCCGCCCGGACGGGCAGGGAAGGGGCCAAGCCGGACCGCCGCGCCGGCAGGTTCGCGGGGACCGGGATGGACCAGGCTGGCTCCAGACCAGGCGTTTCGACCGCCTGTCGGCCGACCGTGGGTCCGCCCAAGGAGTCGGCGTCGGGCCACGCCTCCGGCACCGGCCAACCCGGGTCAGCCGCCGCGGACGGGGGAAGCCGCCCGGATACGGGCCCGGCACCGGGCGAGCCGTCGGGGGGCGGCGCGGTGGCGGCCCGGGAAACGGGGACGACCGGCGTTCCATCCGGGAGGTTCACCGGCTGCCCGGCCGCGGGGACCAGCACCGCGATGTTCTCCCAGGTCTCCCCGGGCGGCGGGACGGCCGGGAGCGGTGGGGAAACCGCCGGGGGCGGCGGCGCACCGGGCGGTGGATCCGGTGGCGTCGGGTACGGGTCCACCGGGTACGGATCCGGACCGGTCGGGTCCGGGTCCGGCGGCCCGGCCGCCGACGTCGCGGCGGCGAGGTCGGGCGTCCACCCCGCTCCGCCGGACACGGTGAGCGAGGCACCGGGCCAGGCGGAGCTCGGGCCGGGCGGCGCGGTCAATGGAAGGCCCACGGGGGGCGCGCTCCGGCCCGGCGGGAGCAGTGGCGCGGGCGGCGGGAGCAGTGGCGCGGGCGGCGGGGCCGGTGGCACGGGGGTGGGCGGCGGGGCTGCCGTGCTCCCGCGCCCCCCGGAGGGGCCCCCTGTCCGACCGGTAGCGGGCTCCGAACGGGTCCCGCCCGGACGTGATCGGGCGGGACGACGGGTAACCAGCGCGTTATGGGGCGCCTGAGGCTCGGTCAGTCGTAGGCCAAGCAGCGAGATGGGGCGCGCGTCCCCGCCACCACCCGGTTCGGTCGCGTCGGGATCCCGCCGGCCGGGGCCGGCCGCGACCCGTTCCCCGGCCTCCGGATTCCCCCCGACCGGGCCGGTCGACGCCGACGCCTCGTCACCGTTCCAACTCCCACCGTGACTTACCATCCGCGCCACCCCCGCCCCCATGTGTGCCGGCCGACGGGACCTCCGCCGATCCCACCGCGAAGTATGACGCCAGAGCGCAAGGGCACCGATACGACGTGAGACCACAGTCTCGTGTAACCGGCCGTCCCGACAAGAGCACCGGACTGATCGGGACAGCCGGAATCAGAGCCACGAGCAGCGAACACACGACCGGCACACCCGATCCACTTCGAATCGCCATGTGACGGCAACACCATACCGAGAGCATGTCACGCGGACGGATCGGCCTCGCACCGTGTGTGTGAACTCCTGATGCGGAACGTTTCGGTCGGTGACGGCGTGGGAGCTCAGCCGGCGAGTTCCAGATCGCGCAGCACCGCGGCGGTGTCCAGCGCGGCCAGGGTCGCCTCCCGGCCCTTGTCCTCGCTGGACCCGGGCAGCCCGGCGCGGTCCCGGGCCTGCTCGACGGTGTCGCAGGTGAGCACGCCGAAGCCGACGGGGACGCGGGCGTCGAGGGTGACGCGGGCGAGCCCCGCGGTGACGAACTGACAGACGTAGTCGAAGTGGGGGGTGCCGCCCCGGATGACGACACCGAGGGCGACGACGGCGTCATGCCGCGCAGCCAACGCGGCGGCGATCACGGGAAGCTCGACCGCACCGGAGACCCGCACGACGGCGGGTGCCGCCGCGAGGCCCGCGTCCTTCGCGGCGCGCAGCGCGCCAGCGAGCAGCGCATCGGTGATCTCGGCGTGCCACCGGGTGGCGACCACCGCCAACCGCATGCCCGCGACGGGCGGAAGCACCTCCGCGGGAGCCCCGAGGCCGCTCACAGACCCTCCCCCTCGGCACAGTCGACCCCGGCGGACGTACCCGGGCCCGCGACGGCCGTGCAGCCGGAGGTGACGGGTACCCTCGGCGCCCTCGGCGCCCCCGGGATCCAGCGCGAGCCGGCCGGCTCGTCCTCGCCCACGGCCCTAGGCAGATCGGACAGGCCGGGTGGACCCGGAAGGCCGGGCGGACCCGGAAGGCCGGGCGGACCGGGAATGCTGGGCAGACCGGGAATGCTGGGCAGACCGGGAATGACGTGTCCCATCCGGTCCCGCTTGGTGGTCAGGTAGCGCAGGTTCTCCGGCGTCTGGGTGACCGGCATCCCGATGAGTTCGACGATGCGCAGGCCGTAGCCCTCCAGCCCGGCCCGCTTCGTCGGATTGTTGGACAGCAGCCGGATGCCGCGCACGCCGAGGTCGACCAGGATCTGGGCCCCGGTGCCGTAGTCACGGGCGTCGGCCGGCAGACCCAGCGCGAGGTTGGCGTCGACGGTGTCGTGGCCGGCGTCCTGCAGCTGGTAGGCCCGCAGCTTGTGCATCAGGCCGATGCCCCGGCCCTCGTGGCCCCGCATGTAGAGCACCACTCCGCGTCCCTCGGTCGCGATTATGCGCAGTGCCGCGTCGAGCTGGGTTCCGCAGTCGCAGCGCCGGGAGCCGAAGACGTCCCCGGTGAGGCATTCGCTGTGCACCCGGACCAGCACGTCCGCGCCGTCACCGAGCTCGCCGCGGATCAGCGCGATGTGTTCGACGCCGTCGAGGATGTTGCGGAACCCGACCGCCCGGAACGCCCCGTAACGCGTCGGAAGCGACGCCTCCGCGACCCGCACCACCTGCTTCTCGGTCCGCCGACGGTAAGCGATGAGATCGGCGATGGAGATCAGCAGCAGCCCGTGCTCGCGGGCGAACTCGGCGAGCCGGGGAAGCCGGGCCATCGTCCCGTCGTCGTTCACGATCTCGCAGATCGCACCGGCCGGCCGCAGCCCGGCGAGCCGGGCCAGGTCGACCGCGGCCTCGGTGTGGCCGGGGCGGCGCAGCACCCCGCCGTCCTTGGCCCGCAGCGGGAAGATGTGGCCCGGCCGGCTCAGGTCGCCGGGCGTGGTCCGCGGGTCGGCCAGCAACCGGATGGTGCGGGCCCGGTCGGCGGCGGAGATCCCGGTGGAGACGCCGTCGCGGGCGTCCACGGTGATGGTGAACGCGGTGCCCATCCGCTCCGTGTTGTGCGGGACCATCTGGTCCAGTTCGAGCCGGTCGGTGTCGGCGGCGTCCATCGGCACGCAGATCACACCGGAGGTGTACCGCGTCATGAACGCGACCAGCTCGGGTGTCGCGGCCTCCGCCGCGAAGATCAGATCACCCTCGTTCTCCCGGTCGGCGTCGTCGACGACGACGAGCGGGCGGCCGGCGGCGATCTCGGCGAGCGCGTCCTCGATGGCGGCGAACCGCACGTCGGCGTAGCCGGCGGGAAGGGCACCGGCGGGAAGGGTGGCCGTCGAGGAGGCGCCGGCCGCGGATGTCGTCATCGGTGTCGTCCGTTCGGTTCGATGGGGCCGGCATGCAGCTTCTCGACGTACTTGGCCAGCACGTCGACCTCGATGTTGACCAGGGAACCCGGCGCACGGCGACCCAGCGTGGTCAGTTCGAGCGTGGTGGGGATCAGGCTGACCGTGAAGGTGGCCGGTGAGTCGCCACCGGCCGGCGAGATGTCGACGACGGTCAGGCTCACCCCGTCCACCGTCACCGAGCCCTTCGCCACGAGGTAGCGGTCGAGCCCCTCGGGGAGCGCGACGCGCACGAACTCCCAGCCCTCACCGGGCTGCCGGTCGAGGACCGTGCCGACGCCGTCGACGTGCCCCTGGACCAGGTGGCCTCCCAGCCGGTCCGCCAGCCGGACGGGACGTTCGAGATTCACCCGGTCACCGACGGCGAGCTTCCCAAGAGAGGAACGCACCAGCGTCTCTCGCATCACGTCAGCAGTGAACGCCGACGGGCCGTCCGTTGTGCCGGGTGGGCCGGGTGGGCCGCCGGCCGTACCGGTCTCGGCGCCCCCGTCGAGCCCCGGGCGGGCGAAGGAAGTCACCGTGAGACAGACACCGTTGACGGCGATGGACGCGCCGTGACTCACATCACCCAGAACCGTCTGACAGGCGATGGTGAGTGCCGCCGACTCCGACCGCGCATCCACCGCGGTCACCACGCCAAGTTCTTCAACGATGCCGGTAAACATCCGACCCGTGCCCCTCGCTCCCGGGCACCCGCACCCTGGGCGAGGAAAAACCACGCGGGACCACGCCGGCACGCTCACGCCGACACGCGCCCGCGAGCGGTCAACGACCACCGCGGGCACTCGGCCCGCGCGCGTCCTCCCATCCGGACTTTCACCGTCGGTCCCGGAATTCCACCGGGTCAGCCGTCCCAGTACCTGCGGACGGGTCGCGGACTGTCACCGCCGGTTCGGAATTTCACCGACCCCGGAGCGCGCGTGCTGCTGGTTGTACTGCCTCAAGTCTGGCATATGAAGCCGCCGGACGCCGGTGAAGCCACCGGACGCGGTCACGCCGGCCCGACCGCCGAGCGTGGCGCGGGCGGGGACAGCCGGGGCGCCGCCCGCAGCGCCTGCTCACGCAGCCGCTCGACGGCCTGGCCCGGATCGGCCGCCCCGAAGACGGCCGTGCCGGCGACGAACACGTCCACACCCGCCACCGCGGCCCGCTCGATCGTCCCGGCGTTGACCCCGCCGTCGATCTGCAGCCACAGGTCCAGCCCACGGGCGTCGAGCAGGCGCCGGGCGGCCTCGATCTTCGGCAACACCTCGGTCATGAACGTCTGACCGCCGAAACCCGGCTCGATGGTCATCAGCAGCAGCAGGTCGAACCGGTGCAGGTCGTCGAGATAGTGCTCGACCGGGGTGTTCGGCTTCACAGCGAGGCCGGTGCGGGCCCCGGCCGCCCGGATCGCCCTGGTGGTGCGGGGCAGGTCGGACACGGCCTCGGCGTGAATGGTGACGTTCGCCGCGCCGCGCTCGGCGTACCCGGCCGCCCAGCGGTCGGGATCGTCGATCATGAGATGGCAGTCAAGCGGAGTATCCGTCACCGCGCGCAGGGCCGTCACCGTGTCCGGCGCGAACGCCAGGTTCGGGACGAAGTGGTAGTCCATCACGTCGACGTGCAGCCAGTCGGCCTGCCCCTCGACCGCCAGGGCCGCGTCGGCGATCCGGCCGAAGTCGGCGGCGAGCAGGCTGGGGTAGATCTGCGCGGTGGCCATTTCGCGAGGGTATCGGCTCCCGGGTCCGACGCCTCAGCTGTCGACCCGGCGCAGCAGGGCGACGAACATCGCATCCGTGCCATGGAGATGCGGCCAGAGCTGGACGAACGGGCCGTCACCGAGCCGGTCGACCTCCGGCAGGGTCAGGCGGGCATCGAGGATGGAGGTGTCGGCGCGTTGTCCGGCCACGCCACGCACCACCTCGACGGTCTCGGCCGGGTGCGGGGAACAGGTCGCGTACGCCACCACCCCGCCCGGGCGGACCAGGTCGAGCGCGGCGACGAGCAGCGCACGCTGGAGCGGGACGAGCGCGGCCACATCGGCCGAGGTCCGCCGCCACCGGGCCTCCGGCCGGCGCCGCAGTGCTCCGAGGCCGGTGCAGGGGACGTCGACCAGCACCCGGTCGGCTCCATCGGGCCGCAGCGGCACCGCCCGGCCGTCGGCGCGCACCGTCCAGGCCCGCGCCGCGTCGCCCAGGGACCGGGCCACCATGGCCGCCCGGGTCGCCCGGGGCTCGACCGCGATCAGGGCCGGCCTGTCCGGTGGACCCGGCCTGTCCGGCAGACCCGGCCCGTCCGATGGGGCGGAGCCGCCGAGCAGCGCGGCGAGCAGGGCCGCCTTCCCGCCGGGGCCCGCGCACAGGTCGACGGTCAGCCCGAGGTCACGGCCCACCGTCGCCGCGCGGGCCAGGGCCAGGGTGACGAGCTGGCTGCCCTCGTCCTGCACGGCGGCCGCGCCCGCGGCCACGGCGGGCAACCCCGCCGGGTCCCCGCCGTCGAGGCGTACCGCATACGGCGAGTAGGGGCCGACTCGGGCGGTCAGACCTGCCTGCGCGGCCTCGGCGAGCAGCCGGTCACGGTCGACCCGGCCCGGACGGGCGACCAGGTGTACCGCGGGTCGGACGTCGTCTGCCTCCAGCGCGGCGCGGGTCGCCGTGAGGTCGCCGGCCAGGGCCTCCGCGACGACCTCGACGATCCAGCGGGGATGCGTCGTCACGACCGCCAGGTGACCGACAGGGTCGACGTCGAACCGCGGTGCGGACAGCATCGTGGCGAGATCGCCGCCGGTCTCGGCCACCCGGGCGGCCACCCGACGCAGCACGGCGTTCGCGAAGCGGACCGGGCGCTCGCCACTCGTCGTGCGGACCAGCTCGACGGTGCTGGCCACGGCCGCGTGGGCCGGGACCCTGGTCCGCAGCAGCTGGTAGGCGCCCAGGCGCAGCGCGTCGCGCACCGGCGGGTCGATGGTGTGGACGGGNCGACTCGTCGCCGTGTCGAGCACCCCGTCGAGGGTGCCCTGCGCACGCAGGGAGCCGTAGGCGAGCTCCGTGACGAACCCGCGGTCCCGGGCGGACAGCCCGCTGCCCGCCAACAGGGACGGCAGCAGCAGGTTGGCGTAGGAGCCGCGCTCGTCCACCGCCCGCAGCACCTCCCAGGCCAGCAACCGCGGCCGGTCGACGCTTGACGCTGGCCGGGGCCCACGGGTGCCCGGCGAACCGGCCGATCTCACGACGTTCCTCCACTGACCGGCATCGCGCCGATCGCGCCGAGGGTCTCCCCCTTGGCGATCCGGACCCCGCGGGCCCAGGCCGCGGCCGCCATCGGGCCTCGCCCCTCGGGACGCACCTCACCGAGGAGCACCGGGCTCGTGCCCGTGCCGACCGCCACGTCCCCGCCGGGGAGCACCATGATCTGCCCCGCCGGCAGCCCCCCCGCCGGCAGCCCGGCGGGCAGCGCTACCGGCCCGGCCGGCCGACCGGACACCGCACCGAGGCGCACCGGACCGATCTTGAGCCGCCGGTCGCGAAACGTCGTCCAGGCTCCCGGCGCGGGAGTGGCGGCCCTCGCCAGCCGATCCACCGCGATCGCCGGCTTCGTCCAGTCGATCCGGGCCTCCTCGGCGGTCAGCTTCGGCGCGAAGGAGATCCCCTCGGCGGGCTGGGCCACGGGCCGCACCGTCCCGTCGGCGATGCCGTCCATCACCGCGACCAGCAGCCCGGCGCCGGCCTCGGCGAGCCGGTCCAGCAGGTCACCGGAGGTGTCCGTCGGCCGAACCCGCTCGGTGAGGACACCGTAGACCGGACCGGAGTCCATCGCCGGTTCGATCTGGAAGACGCTCGCGCCGGTCAGGTCGTCCCCGGCGAGCAGGGTGCGCTGCACCGGAGCCGCCCCGCGGTAGGCCGGCAGCAGGGAGAAGTGCAGGTTCACCCAACCGTGGCGGGGAATGGCGAGCGCCGCGGGCGGTAGCAACGCGCCGTAGGCCACCACCGGGCAGCAGTCGGGCGCGAGGCCAGCGAGCGTGGCCAGGAACTCCGGGTCCCGGGGCCGGTCCGGGCTGAGCACCGGGATGCCGGCCTCGTCGGCCAGGACGTGGACGGGGGGCGGCTTCACCTTCCGCCCCCGCCCGGAGGGCCGATCGGGCCGGGTGACAACCGCGACCACGTCATGGCGCGGGCTGTCGATCAACGCCCGCAGGCTGGGCAGAGCCACCGCCGGGGTACCGGCGAAAACAAGACGCATACGCGAAGCACCGATCCGTCGCGACGTCATTGCCGACGCCGTGACCGTCTCCGGGGGTCATCGATCCGAGGTGTCCGACCGGGCNGGGAGCATCCCGCCGTTCTCCGGCCGGGGAGTATGGGCTGACGTCCACAGGCCTGTCGCCGCCGACGACCGTACCCCGCCGACGCTCGGAGGTGGCGGACGGCCGCGGTCCGGACCGGGCCCGCGGCCGAAGATCATGATCCATGACGCGTACCCGGGCCGTGGTATGCGGGGCCACGCCATGCGGTGCGAACCAGACCATGCCGGCGCTACCCGAGGATCAGGGGATCGAGCTGGATCCGTAACCGGCCGGTGGTTCGCCGGGTCGCGAGGACGCCGCGAGCGGATCGCAGCGAGGCCGCGAGGGCCGCACCGCGCTCGCGCCGGACCCGGATCAGGACCCGTTCGATCTCCTCGGGGCCGGAGGTGGCGCCGTCGGGGCCGCGCCGCCCGGCACCCACGGCAGACGAATCGCCCTGGTTCGCGCCGTCGGGAACGGCCCGCGCGGACGGTGCGGGGGGCAGCGGTACCGGCCCGAGCACATCGGCGCCGTCGGGAAGCTCGACGGCGGCCAGCAGCTCCGCGACCGCCGCGGCGGTGCCCGCTACGGACGCCATCCGGGTCGCCGGCGGGAACCCCAGCTCCGCCCGCTCGTCGGCTTCCCGGGCAACGAACGTGCCGGGATCCCAACGGACGAGCGCCTGGACCGGCCCTAGTCCGGCATCGGCCGCGACGATGACCCGCCCCCCGCGAGCGGCGGGCCGGGCGAGCGCGGCGGCGGCGGNCCACCGGCGCAGAGTCTCCTCCCCCGCGCGCAGGTCGGGACGGCCCAGCAGAGCCCAGCCGTCGAGGAGCAGCACCGCCCCGTAGCCGCCGTCCGCCACGGGCTCCGCCCCCGGGGTCGAGATGACAAGGGCCGGTTCTGCGGGCACGGTGGCGAGCACCCCGCCCCGGCCGGAGGTGCGGACCGGAACGCCCGGAAAGGCCCGCCCCAGTTCCTCCGCCGTGCGACGATCTCCCGTTACCGAGGCGCGCAGCCGCGGGCCCGAACAGGACGGGCAGTGCCAGACCGCCGCGGCGACCGGACGGCCGCACCACCGGCAGGAGAGCGCACCGCCGCCCGCCGCCCGGCCCAGCGGCCCCTGACAGTGCGGGCACCGGGCGGGCCGTCGGCAGTCCGCGCAGGCCAGTGACGGCTGGTATCCCCTCCTCGGCACCTGGACCAGTACCGGCAGACCGGCCGCCAGCGCATCCCGGGCGGTCCGCACCGCGAGGGAGGGCAGCCTCGCCGCCCGGGCGGCGGGGTCACGGGCGTGTTCGAGGTCGGAGCCGGTGGCCTCGACCCGGGGAGCCAGCGCGCGCACCTGCTCCCGGGGCGGCACCACCGGGTGCGCCCACCCCGTGCGCACCAGCGCCTCGGCATCCGTCGACGGGCAGAACCCGCCGATCACGAGCGCGCACCCCTGGAGCCGGGAGCGCAGGACGGCGACGTCTCGGGCGTGCGGGTACGGGGCCAACGGCTCGGCATGCAGGTCGTCACCGTCATCCCACACCACCACCAGGCCAAGCTCGGCCACGGGCGCGAACATCGCCGCGCGGGTACCCACCACCGCCCGCGCCTGTCCGCGGCTGACCGCGAGGAACGCGCGATATCGCCGGGCCGGGCCGAGATCGGCCCGCAGTGCGACGGTGGTCTCCCGACCGACCGCGGCGACCATCGCCGCCTCGACCCGGTCGACATCACGATGATCGGGTACGACGACGAGTACGCCGCGACCGGACACCGCCGTGGCGGCGGCCGCGGCGGCGATCATCTCCGGCCAGGCGGGGCCGGGCGGGGCCCACCAGACCGCCCTTGGTGACCTGCCCGCCGCCAGGGCGGTGAGCAGCGACGGCCCCGTGGGATAGCGGCCCCACTCGCCGGGTTCCGGCGGCACGGCCTCAAGCCCCGGTGAGACAGCCGCAGGCCCCGGCGAAACGACCTCGGGCCTCGGTGAGGCGGCCTCCGCCCGGCCGTGGCGGGGAGGCACGGCGAGCCGGAGGACGTCGGCCAGCGTGCCGGCGTAACGATCGGCAACCGCGCGGGCGAGTTTCGCGACGGGCTCGGACAGCACAGGCTCCGGCGAGATCGACCGGGCCAGCGGCGCAAGCTGACCGGAATGGTCGGAACTCTCGCGACGCTCCAGCACGAACCCGTCGACCAGCCGGCCCGCGAACCGGACCCGGACCCGGGATCCCGGCACCGCCAGGTCAGCCAGGTCCGCCGGCACGAGGTAGTCGAAGGGACGGTCGAGATGGGCGAGCGCAGTGTCGACGGCAACCCGCGCCACCGGCAGCCGCGCGGCGAGCGGCCGCGGCGAACCGGAACCCGCGGAGCGCGAAACCCCCGACCGGGCACCCCCCGGCCCGGCCGCTGCCCGGCCGGCCGCTGCCCGGCCGACCTCTGCCCGGCCGACCTCTGCCCGGCCGACCTCTGACGGGCTGAGGCCGGGGAGGGTGCCGGGGTGCTCGGTCATGACGGCATTCGTACCAGCCGCCTACGACATCCTCCATCCCCGTTCCCTCGCCGGAACAGCGACCGGCGGGACAGGGGCCCCGGGNGGGGCCGGGGNGATCCCACGGGGGCCGAGGGAGGAGCGTCGGGTCAGCCCTTGACGGCGCGCTGGAGAGCCTCGGCGCGTGCGGTGGACTCCCAGGTGAAATCGAGCTCGGGGCGACCGAAGTGGCCGTAGGCGGCCGTCTGGGCGTAGACCGGCCGCAGCAGGTCCAGATCCCGGATGATCGCGGCGGGACGGAGGTCGAACACGCTCGTCACCGCGTCCTGGATCTGGATGTCCGGGACGGTTCCGGTGCCGAAGGTCTCCACGAACAGGCCGACCGGCTGCGCCTTGCCGATCGCGTACGCCACCTGGACCTCGCAGCGGCTGGCGAGACCCGCGGCGACGACGTTCTTGGCGACCCAGCGCATCGCGTACGCGGCGGAGCGGTCGACCTTGGATGGGTCCTTGCNGGANAAGGCNCCNCCGCCGTGGCGGGCGTAACCGCCGTAGGTGTCGACGATGATCTTACGGCCGGTCAGGCCGGCGTCACCCATCGGGCCGCCGATCTCGAACCGGCCGGTCGGGTTGACCAGCAGCCGGCGACCCTCGGTGGCGATCTCGAGCAGGGCCAGCTCCGGCTCGACGACGTACTCGGCGATGTCCGGCGCGAGCAGGGTGTCCAGGTCGATGTCGGCGGCGTGCTGCGAGGAGACGACGACCGTGTCGAGCCGGGCCGGCTTCCCGTCGACGTACTCGATGGTCACCTGGGTCTTGCCGTCCGGGCGCAGGTAGCCGATCTGGCCCTCCTTGCGGACCGCGGACAGCCGCCTGGCGAGGCGGTGCGCCAGCGCGATCGGCAGCGGCATGAGCTCGGGGGTCTCGTCGCAGGCGAACCCGAACATCAGGCCCTGGTCGCCGGCGCCCTGCCGGTCGAACTCGTCGTCGGCGGAACCCTCGACGCGAGTCTCGTGCGCCGTGTCGACGCCCTGGGCGATGTCCGGGGACTGCGCGCCGATCGACACGCTGACGCCGCAGGACGCGCCGTCGAAGCCCTTCTTGGAGGAGTCGTAACCGATCTCCAGGATGCGCTCGCGGACGACGGAGGCGATGTCGACGTAGGTCTTCGTGGTGACCTCGCCGGCGACGTGGACCTGACCCGTCGTGATGAGCGTCTCCACGGCGACCCGGCTCTTCGGGTCATCCTTGATCATGGCATCGAGAATCGAGTCGCTGATCTGATCGGCGATCTTGTCCGGATGCCCCTCGGTGACGGACTCGGACGTGAACAGGCGCGTCGCCACTGGACTAACCCCCTGGGTGATCCGGCTGATTCCGACGAAGCTTACCGAGGTGCCGCGAGGGGTACACGTAGCGCCTCCGCGGGCGTTCCATCGGTCCGATCGGCCGTGAGGCCGACCACGAGGTCGAGGATCCGATGCGCGAGGAGGTCCTTGCTCGTGTGCTCGATCGCCGTCTCGCCACCGCGGGGGTCCAGTACCACGGCGGCGTTGTGTTCCACCTCGAATCCGAGGCCGGCGCCGACCTCGTTGACCACGAGCAGGTCGACCGGCTTGCGCGCCAGTTTGGCCCGGGCGNGGTCGAGTNCCCCNCCGCCGGGACCGCCGGTCTCGGCCGCGAAACCGACGAGGACCTGACGGGGCCGGCGGTTCGCCAGCAGCTCGGCCAACACGTCGGGATTCGCCACGAGCGGGATGGAGCCCGGGGCCGCGGACTCCTTCTTGATCTTGTAGGCCTGCGGCGCCCCGGGGCGGAAGTCAGCGACCGCGGCCGCCATGACGACCACGTCCGCCGAGGGCGCGACCTCGTGGACCCGATCGCGCAGCTGCGCCGCGGAGGTGACCGGGATCGTGCGGGCGCCGGCGACCTCGGGCAGCGCGACGTTCGCCGCCACCACCGTGACGGAGGCTCCCCGCACCACGGCAGCCCTGGCCACGGCGTACCCCTGACGGCCGCTCGAGGCGTTGCCGAGGAACCGGACGGGGTCGAGGTACTCCCGGGTGCCGCCGGCCGTGACCAGGACATGCCGGCCGGCAAGATCGGGCCGCNCCCCGGCCGCNCCCCGGGCCAGCACCGCCATGCCGAGCGCGGCGATCTCCGCTGGCTCTGGCAGGCGACCCGGACCCGAGTCGGCGCCGGTCAGCCGGCCCACCGCCGGCTCAACCACCACCGCTCCCCGCGCCCGCAGGGTCGCCACGTTCGCCCGGGTGGCCGGGTGCTGCCACATCTCGGTGTGCATCGCCGGCGCGTAGACGACCGGGCAGGTCGCCGTCAGCAGGGTGCCGGTGAGCAGGTCGTCGGCGCGCCCGGCGGCCGCGCGGGCCATCAGGTCCGCGGTGGCTGGCGCGACGAGGACGAGGTCGGCCTCGCGGCCGATCCGGACATGGGCGACCTCGTCCGCATCGTCCCACACGTCCGTGGTGACCGGGTTTCCCGACAGCGCAGCCCAAGTCGTCGCGCCGACGAACCGCAGCGCCGACGGCGTGGGCACCACCCGGACCTCGTGGCCGGACTCGGTGAACCGGCGGAGCACCTCCACCGCCTTGTAGGCGGCGATGCCGCCCGCCACACCGAGCACGACCCGGGGACGCCGAGGGTCGGACAACCCGGTGCCGGAGCGCTCCGCATCGGGCATCTCGGTCATCGTCCTACATCAGGAGACCGGCGGGAGGCTGTCGGCGACGGTCTCGTGGGNGAGCAGGCCGGCGTTGATCTCACGCAACGCGATCGACAGCGGCTTCTCCTGCGCGTTGGTCGTCTCGACCAGCGGGCCGACGTACTCCAGCAGACCCTCGCCGAGCTGCGAGTAGTAGGCGTTGATCTGACGAGCTCGCTTCGCCGCGTAGATGACCAGGCTGTACTTCGAGTCGGTCGCCTCGAGGAGCTCGTCGATGGGGGGGTTGGTGATGCCTTCGGGATGGGCGGCGGTACCGGCCACGATGTCCTTCCGGAATGGGACGTCCAAGGCGGCTGCGCCGTCCGGACAGTGCGGAGCGCAGGCTACGCGGGGGCAGGGCGGGCTGCGCGGAGGAGGCTGTACGGCATGTGGGCTGTACGGAGATGCCGGCTGCGCGGGCGACCGGTGGGCCGGACCTACGAGCCGATCATCAATGCTACCAAGCGGGCTGCCGCGGACCGCACGTCGTCGTTCACGATCACGTCGTCGAACTCCGTCTCGGCCGCGAGTTCGATGCGCGCCCGGTCCAGCCTGCGGGCGATGACCTCGGGTGACTCGGTCCCCCGACCGGTCAGCCGACGGACGAGCTCGTCGAAGGTGGGCGGGGCGAGGAAGACGAAACGGGCCTGTGGCATCGCCGAGCGCACCTGCCGGGCGCCCAGCAGCTCGATCTCCAGCAGGCAGGGCACACCCGCGGCGAGCCTTTCGAGAAGCGGACGGCGGGGGGTGCCGTAGGCGTGTCCGGCAAACATCGCGTGCTCGACGAACTCCCCGGCCTTGACCATCCGGGCGAACTCCTCGGCGTCGACGAAGTGGTACTCGACACCGTCAGTCTCACCCGGACGCGGTGGCCGCGTGGTGGCGCTGACCGAGACCCAGACCTCGGGGTGACGTTCCCGGACTGCCGCGACGACGGTGTCCTTCCCGACTCCGGACGGCCCGGACAGCACTGTAAGACCCATGGGCACCACGATAGGACCTCTCAGTCAGTCGGCGCGCACCCGGTCATCAGTCCCCAGAGGACACGAGGACGGGACTGGTTTCCCGGGGACGGCCGGATCGGGGGAGGTTAAAGAAATGCCGCCCCCCGATCCGACCGGAAGGAAGGGCAACATCGCCGGAAGAATGTGAGTGACGCCACCCTCCCGTCAACGCCGCTACCCGCCGTAACCATGATCCGGGCTGGCGGAGTGGTTTTCCCACTCCACCGGATCAGGCCATGCCGAACTCCTCGAGGAGTGCGGCACGCTGCTTGGCGCCGAGTCCTCGCAGTCGGCGGGTCGGACTGATCCCGAGCCGTTCCCGGATCTTCTGGGCGCGTACGCGCCCCACTCCGGGAAGCGACTCAAGAACAGCCGAAACCTTCATCTTGCCGACGACCTCATCAGCCTCGGCCTGTTCCAGGACGGCGGCCAGCGTGGTCTCCGCCTTCTTCAACCGCTCCTTGAGTTCCGCACGCTGCTTACGAGCCAACGCTGCTTTCTCGAGGGCGGCGGCCCTCTGCTCGGGCGTTAGGGGCGGCAGGGGCACGGGTACGCCTCCTCAATTCGGTGATCGCGCCGCGCAAACTAGCGAGGAAGGGACTCCTCAGTCCAGCCTTGGCCATAACACTCTGATGCGAACATATTGTCAGCACAAGAGAAGGCTTTGACGGACGAAAGGGGTGGCCCACTCGTGCCGCACCCTTTCGGTCTACGGCGGCCCCACCGTACCGCTTCGTACCGCACCAGGACGAACACACCCTGGTCCCATCGGCGTCACAGCAGGTCAGCAGCCCTGCCGGCAGCGCTGAGACCTGCGGCGATGGCCCTCGCGGCGACCCCGGGGTCGGGCGCACCGGTGATCGGGCGACCCACCACGACCAGGTCAGANCCCCCCACAAGGGCAGCTTCCGGCGTCGCGGTTCGGGCCTGATCGCCGNTTTCCGNCCCCGCCGGTCGCACGCCTGGAGTGATGAGAGTCACATTGCTACCAAGCTCCATACGGACCATTCGAACCTCCCGCGGACTGCACACCAGGGTGCGCGCACCGGCTTCGACCGCAAGCACGGCGAGCCTGCGGACGGCGTCGGAAGGGGGTCCGGCGAGCCCGATCGCGCTGAGCGCCGCCACATCCAGCGAGGTGAGTACGGTCACGACGGCTACCTCGACATCCGGGGCCGCCTCGATCGCCGCACGTATCATCGCCGCCCCCCCAGCCGCATGCACGGTCACGAAACGAGGGCCCAACGGGGTGATTGAGCGCATTCCCCCGGCGACCGTGGCGGGAATGTCGTGCAGTTTGAGATCGAGGAACAACTCCGGGGCACTCCCGGTGCCGCCCGCGGCGACCGCCGCGCCGCCGGCCCCGGCGAGCACGCCGGCCGCGCGCAGCGCCGTCACGATTGCCGGGCCCTCCCGGTAGAACAGCTCCAGACCGATCTTCAGCACGGCCACGGTGGGGGCGACCGCGGCGGCCCAGCGCAGCGCGGTCGCGGCGTCCGGGGCATCCAGCGCGACCGCCAGCGGCGCCCGGCCCCGCGGCGGGGTGAAGCGGGGCGCGGCCGCGCTCCTCCCGCCGGAGCTCCTCCGGCCGGCGCTCATCCGCTCCTCCTGGCCGCCGGTCCGAACACGGCGGACTCAGGCGCCGCGGACTCAGACGCCGCGGACTCAGACGCCGCGGACTCAGACGCCGCAGAGCCGGAGGATTCGGGCGGCGAGCCGCCCGGTTGTCCCCCGCCCCACGCCTGCCGCAGCGCCGCGTGGTATTCCTGCAACGATCGGACCCCCAGCTCCCCCCGTACCAGCGCTTCCACGCCCTGCACGCAGGCCGCCGCACCCTGGATCGTGGTGATGCACGGAACCCCGGCACTCACGCAGGCTGTGCGGATCTCATAGCCGTCCAGGCGCGGGCCGACGCCCCACGGGGTGTTGATGACGAGGTCGATCTGCCCGGATGTGATCATCTCGACACAGTCGAGTAGCCCCTCGGTGGGGGCCCAGTGCTTGCCGAGGACGACCGCCTTGACCCCGTTGCGCCGCAACACGTCCGCGGTCCCCTCGGTGGCGTAGACGACGAAACCGAGATCCGCGAGCCGCTTGATCGGAAAAACCATCGCCCGTTTGTCCCGGTTGGCCACGGAGACGAACACCCGGCCGTAGGTGGGCAGCGAGGCGTACGCGGCGGCCTGGGACTTGGCGTACGCCGTGCCGAAGCCGTCGTCGATGCCCATCACCTCACCGGTCGACTTCATCTCCGGCCCGAGGACGGTGTCGACGCCGCGGCCACCGGCGTCACGGAAGCGCCCGAAGGGCAGCACGGCCTCCTTGACCGAGATGTGCGAGTCCAGCGGCAGGGTGCCACCGTCGCCGGAGCGCGGCAGCAGGCCCTCGGCCCGCAGCTCGTCGATGGTCGCGCCGAGCATCACCCGGGCGGCGGCCTTGGCCAGCGGCACCGTGGTGGCCTTGGAGACGAACGGCACGGTCCGCGACGCCCGGGGATTGGCCTCCAGGACGTAGAGCACATCGGACTGCAGGGCGTACTGGACGTTGAGCAGACCCCGCACCCCGACGCCCTTCGCGATCGCCTCGGTGGACGTCCGGATACGGTCGAGCTCCGAACGGCCCAGCGTGATCGGCGGCAGGGCGCAGGCCGAGTCGCCCGAGTGGACCCCGGCCTCCTCGATGTGCTCCATCACCCCGGCGAGGTAGAGCGTCTCCCCGTCGTAGAGGGCGTCAACGTCGATCTCCACCGCGTCGTCGAGGAACCGGTCGACGAGCACCGGATGTTCCGGGGAGATGGCGGTGGCCCGATCGATGTAGTCGCGCAGCATCGTGTCGTCGTAGACGATCTCCATGCCACGCCCGCCGAGCACGTAGGACGGCCGCACCAGCACCGGGTACCCGATCCGCTCGGCCACCGTGCGCGCCTCGGCGAAGGAGGTCGCCACCCCGTGCGGCGGCGAGGGCAGGCCCGCCCGGGCCAGCACACGCCCGAACAGCCCACGGTCCTCGGCCAGATGGATCGCCTTGGGCGGGGTGCCCACGACGGGCACGCCCGCCTCGGCGAGCGCCGCGGCGATGCCGAGGGGGGTCTGCCCGCCGAGCTGGACGATTACCCCGGCGAGCGGCCCGGCCTGCTGCTCGGCGTGGACGACCTCAAGCACGTCCTCGACCGTCAACGGCTCGACGTAGAGCCGGTCGGCGGTGTCGTAATCGGTGGACACCGTCTCCGGGTTGCAGTTGACCATGACGGTCTCATAGCCGGCGTCGGAAAGCGCCATCACCGCATGACAACAGGCGTAGTCGAACTCGATGCCCTGGCCGATGCGGTTGGGCCCGCTGCCGAGCACGATCACCCGCGGCCGTTTGCTCGGCGCGACCTCGGTCTCGGCGTCGTAGGCGGAGTAGTGGTACGGGGTCTCGGAGGCGAACTCCGCCGCGCAGGTGTCGACGGTCTTGAACACCGGCCGGATGCCGGTGCGGTGGCGGAACGCCCGGACCACGTCCTCGGAGGTGCCGAGGATCTCGGCGAGCTGGACGTCGGAGAACCCGGCTCGCTTGGCCCGCCGGATGCCCGCCGGATTGCGGCTGATCATCGCCGCGGTCTCGTTGAGGAAGACGAGCTGGTCGACGAACCACGGGTCGATCCCGGTGACCCGGGTGACCTCGTCGGGATCCGCGCCGGCAAGCAGCGCCTGCTGGACGGTACGCAACCGGCCGTCGTGGGGAACCCGCGCGGCTTCCAGCAGGTCGGCGGCGTCCGCCTCGGGCGGGACGAAGGAGAACACCGAGCCCGGGGCCTCCATCGAGCGCAGCGCCTTCTGCAGCGCCTCGGCGAAGCTGCGGCCAACCCCCATCGCCTCGCCGACGGACTTCATCGTCGTCGTGAGCGTCGGGTCGGCACCGGGGAACTTCTCGAACGCGAACCGCGGCACCTTCACCACGACGTAGTCCAGCGCCGGCTCGAAGGCCGCGGGCGTGGTGCGGGTGATGTCGTTGGGGATCTCGTCAAGGGTGTATCCGAGCGCGAGCTTCGCCGAGATCTTCGCGATCGGGAAGCCGGTCGCCTTCGACGCCAGCGCCGAGGACCGCGACACCCGGGGGTTCATCTCGATGACCACCTGCCGGCCCGTCGCAGGGTCGACGGCGAACTGGATGTTGCAGCCGCCGGCGTCGACGCCGACGGCCCGCATCACCGCGATCGCCATGTCCCGCATGCGCTGGTACTCGCGGTCGGTCAGGGTCATCGCCGGCGCCACCGTGATCGAGTCGCCGGTGTGCACCCCCATCGGGTCGACGTTCTCGATCGAGCAGACCACGACCACGTTGTCCGCGCGGTCGCGCATCAGCTCGAGCTCGTACTCCTTCCAGCCGAGGACCGACTCCTCCACCAGCACCTCGGTCGACGGGCTCGCGGCCAGTCCGTCCGCCGCCATCCGGCGCAACTCGCCGGAATCATGGGCGAAGCCGCTGCCGGCGCCGCCGAGGGTGAAGCTGGGTCGCACGACCACCGGGTAGGAGAACTCCTCCCCGGCGGTCAGGCACTCGGCGACGGTGTGGCAGATGGCGCTGCGCGCGGTCTCGCCGCCGACCGCGGCGACGATGTCCTTGAACGCCTGACGGTCCTCCCCGGCGCGGATCGCGTCGATATTCGCGCCGATCAGACGGACCTCGAAGCGGTCCAGGACACCGGCGTCGTGCAGGGCGACGGCGGTGTTCAGCGCGGTCTGGCCACCCATGGTGGCCAGGATCGCGTCGGGCCGCTCCCGTTCGATGATCTTCGCGACGATGTCCGAGGTGATCGGCTCGACGTAGGTCGCGTCCGCGATCTCCGGATCGGTCATGATTGTCGCCGGGTTGCTGTTGACCAGGATGACCCGCAGGCCCTCCGCGCGCAGCACCCGGCAGGCCTGGGTACCCGAGTAGTCGAACTCGCACGCCTGGCCGATCACGATCGGCCCGGAGCCGAGGACCAGGACGCTGCTCAGATCCTCATGCTTCGGCATGACCGGCCTCCCGCACAGATCGCTCACTCCGCTCCCGGCCACCCTCCCGGGTGTCCGCCATCAAAGCGCGGAACCGCTCGAACAACGGGGAGGCATCATGCGGCCCCGGCGCGGCCTCCGGATGGAACTGCACGCTGAAGGCCGGCACGTCCAGACACTCCAATCCCTCGACGACGTTGTCGTTGAGGCCGCGGTGGCTGACCACCACCCGGCCGAACGGGGTGTCGGTCACCCCGGTGAGCGGCGCCCGCACGGCGAAGCCGTGGTTCTGGCTGGTGACCGCGATCCGCCCGGTCGCCATATCCCCGACCGGCTGGTTCACGCCGCGGTGGCCGTAGGTGAGCTTGTACGTCTCGAAGCCAAGAGCGCGGGCCAGCAGCTGGTGCCCGAAACAGATCCCGAACACCGGGACACCGGCCCGCAGCACCGTCCGCAGCGCGTCAACCGCATAGTCCGCCGCCGCCGGATCGCCGGGACCGTTCGACAGGAACACCCCGTCCGGTTCCAGCGCCAGCAGCTGTTCGCCGGTGGTGCGGGCCGGCAGCACATGCACCTCGCAGCCCAGCGCGGCCATGGCGGCCGGCGTCGCGCGCTTGATGCCGAGATCGAGCGCGGCGACCTTGAACAGCGCGGCGCCCGCCACCGCCTCCACCACATAGGGGGTAGGGGTGGAGACCCGGGGCGCGAGATCCGCGCCGAGCATCTCCGGGGAGGCGCGGACCCGGTCGAGCAGGGCGTCGAGCGCCGCCGCCCGCTCGCCGTCCGCGCCGGAACCCGGGCCCGGGCCGACCGGGCCACCGTCGGCGTCGGCGTCGGCGTCGGCGTCGAGCACGCTGCTGATCCCGCACCGCATCGAGCCGAGCTCACGCAGGTGACGGGTCAGCGCCCGGGTGTCGATCCCGCTGATCCCCACCACACCGGCCGCGGCCAGCTCGTCGTCGAGCGTGCCCCGGGCGCGCCAGTTGGAGGCCCGCCGGGCGGGGTCACGCACGACGAACCCGGCGACCTGGATCCGCTCGGACTCGTAGTCCTCGTCGTTGACGCCGGTGTTGCCGATGTGCGGGGCGGTCATGATGACGACTTGGCCGTGGAACGACGGATCGCTCAGCGTCTCCTGGTAGCCGGTCATCCCGGTGGAGAACACGGCCTCGCCGAAGGTCTCGCCGATCGCCCCGTACGCCTCGCCGACGAAGCTGCGACCGTCCTCCAGCATCAGGACCGCTCGCGTCGGCGTCGTGGTGGGAGTGCTCACCGATCCTCCTTCAGCCTGTTGACCTCACCGAGCGGTGAGGTCAACGGGTCGACCGACGACCAGCCGGGGTCAGACTGATCAAGCTGTTCCGGGTCCACCCACCCGGGGTCCGATTCCGGATCCGCCGGCCACTGATCGGGATGACGCCGCTCGGGGTGGCGCGGGTCGGAGCGGCGCGGGTCGGGGTGACCCTCATCCTGGTGTCGCCGATCGGGGAGTCGCTGGTCCGAGCGCCACCGCTCCGCGTAGAGCCGCCGGTCGGCGGGCACCGCCCGCTCGCCGCGGGCCTGGGCCCGCTCCCCCCGGGAACGCAGCCGAGGGCCGGTCCGGATCGCCGGCATCTCCTCGGTCGGTTGTCCGGAACCCGGCCGCTGCCCGGACCGGCCCACCGGCCCGGGGCCGGGCGCGACGGCCCGGGGCCGGATCCGCGGGCGGATCCGCGGTACCGCGTGCGGCGAGGTGACGTCGCCCGGTGCCAGATGCGCGGGCGGGGGGCCGATCAGGTCGTGGACGGCGCGCACCACCTTGGGCTGGCGGGCACGGTCCTCACCGCGGAAACCGGTCTCCAACTCGTGCCCGCCGAACGACCACGCGATGACGATCAGACGCCCGGGGGCGGAGACCTTGCCGGCGTGCGCCCGCTCCAGGCGGGCACCGCGGACGGCCTCGCGCGGGATCCAGAACGCCTCGCCGGGGCGGTCCACCCGCACCCCGGTCTCGTACACGCTGACGTAGCCGCCGGCCCGCCCGCCCAGCCCGCGGGCGGCGATCCATTCCAGCCAGTGCCCGGCGTCGACGGTGCCGAGGTACATCCCGCGCAGCGGAGCGGCGAACACCGTGCCTGGTTCCGCCGGCGGGACGGGCAGCTCGGGAAGGTCCTCCTCCTGACGCTCGGCCCGGTTGCGCCACGCCCGTCGCATCGAACCGACCGCCGCGACGAACACCAGCAACAGGCCAAGCAGGAGAAGCAGGTGCAGCCCCAGGCGATCCGGCGCCCGGTCCAGGGCGACGGCGGGCCCGGCGGCCGACAGGGCGGCGCGCGAAACAGTCATACGATCTTCCCGTCGAGCACGGTGGGCCGTCCCCGCAGGAACGTGGCGCGGATCGTTCCCGGCAGCGACCGGCCCGCATAGGGCGTGTTGCGGCTGCGGCTGGCGAGCGCGTCCGGCTCGACCATCCGCCACGGCGCCGGGTCAAGCAGGGTGACGGTCGCGGGCGCGCCCACTGCTATGGAACTCCACACCTCGGCCGCGGTTCGCGGCAGGCCACCGATCCTTGCCGGGGCCAGTGCCATCCGCTCGGCGACCCCGGCCCAGTCCAGCCGGCCCGGGATGACCATCGTCTCGATGACCACCGACAGCGCCGTCTCGAGACCGAGCATGCCGGGACGCGCGGCGGCCCACTCCGTCTCCTTGTCCTCCAGCGCGTGCGGAGCGTGGTCGGTGGCGACGCAGTCGATCGTGCCGTCGGCGAGCCCGGCGCGCAGCGCGGCGACGTCCTCGGCGGTGCGCAGCGGCGGGTTGACCTTGTAGACCGGGNCGAACGAGCAGACCAGGTCGTCGGTGAGCAGCAGGTGGTGCGGGGNCACCTCGGCGGTGACGTTCCAGCCCTTCGCCTTGGCCCACCGGATGATCTCTACCGATCCGGCGGTGGAGACGTGACAGACGTGCAGTCGGGAGCCGACGTGCCCGGCCAGCAGCGCGTCCCGGGCGATGATCGCCTCCTCGGCGACCGCGGGCCACCCCGGCAGCCCCAGCCTGGCAGCCACCGTGCCCTCGTTCATCTGGGCGTTCTCGGTCAGCCGCGGTTCCTGCGCATGCTGGGCGATCACCCCATCGAACGCCTTGACGTACTCCAGCGCCCGGCGCATGAGCAGCGCGTCCGACACGCAGTGCCCGTCGTCGGAGAAGACCCGCACGCCCGCCGCGGAGGAGGCCATGGCGCCGAGTTCGGCGAGCCGCTCGCCGGCAAGTCCGACGGTGACCGCGCCGACCGGCCGGACATCGCAGTGACCCGCGTCCAGGCCGAGCCGCCACACCTGCTCGACGACCCCCGCGGTGTCGGCGACCGGATTGGTGTTCGCCATCGCGAACACGGTGGTGTAGCCACCGAGGGCCGCGGCGCGGGTGCCGGAGGCGACCGTCTCGGCGTCCTCCCGGCCGGGTTCCCGCAGGTGGGTGTGCAGGTCGACCAGGCCGGGGAGCAGGATCAGCCCGTCCGTGTCCAGCACGGTGGTGCCGGCGGGCAGTCCCCCGGCCCCGGCGTGCGTGGAGCCGGCCGGTCGCCAGGCGGCCACCACCCCGTCCGCGAGGACGACGTCGACGGGGTCCCCGCCGAGCGGGCGGACCCGCCGCAGGACCCAGGAGGTCCCCGCCGACCTCCCCACCGGCGTTTCCTCCGACGTTTCCGCCGCGGGCGTCGTCATGAGACCTCCCCGGAACCACCCAGCAGCAGGTACAGCACGGCCATCCGCACGCTCACCCCGTTCGCAACCTGTTCCACGACTGTCGACCGGGCGGAGTCGGCGACCCGAGAGGCGATCTCCATCCCGCGTACCATCGGGCCGGGATGCATCACCAGGGCGTGGTCGGGCAACATCTCCGCCCGGTCGGCATCCAGCCCGTAGCGCCGGCTGTACTCCCGTTCGGTCGGGAAGAAGGCCGCGGACATCCGCTCCCGCTGGACCCGCAGCATCATCACCACGTCGCTCTTGGGCAGCACGGCGTCGAGGTTGTACGACACCTCGACCGGCCACGAGGAGATTCCGAGGGGCACCAACGTCGGCGGGGCCACGACGGTCACCGTCGCGCCCAGCGTGGCGAGCAGCCACACGTTCGATCGCGCCACCCGGGAATGCAGCACGTCGCCGACGATGGTGACGGCGAGGCCGTCGATCCGGCCGAGCCGGCGGCGCATGGTGAAGGCGTCGAGCAGGGCCTGGGTCGGGTGCTCGTGAGTGCCGTCTCCCGCGTTCACCACGCTGCCGCGTACCCAGGAGGCCAGTCGGTGCGGCGCGCCACTCGCGGCATGCCGGCAGACCACGGCGTCGGCACCCATCGCCTCAAGGGTCTGCGCCGTGTCCTTCAGACTTTCGCCCTTCGACACGCTTGACCCGCGCGCCGAAAAATTGATCACATCGGCCGACAGTCTCTTGGCGGCTACCTCGAAGGACGTACGGGTGCGGGTGGAGTCCTCGAAGAACAGGTTGACGACGGTGCGGCCCCGCAGGGTCGGCAGTTTGCGCACCGACGCCTCGGCGACCCGCGCCATCCGTTCGGCGGTGTCCAGCACCAGCAGCGCGTCGTCCCGGTCGAGATCCTCAGTCGACAGGAGATGGCGGTTCACGCCCGTCCCCCGAACCCGGCTTGTGCTCCCCACACGGCACTTCCCCCGATCATGGCTGGTTCCCGGGGGGCGCGTCGTCGGCGCCGTCCCCCCCGGCGGCCGAGAGGATCAGCACGCCGTCGGCGCCGTCGATCTCCCGCAGCCGGACTGCCACCGACTCCCGGCGCGAGGTCGGCATGTTCTTCCCGACGTAGTCGGCGCGGATCGGCAGCTCGCGATGGCCCCGGTCGACCAGGACCGCGAGCTGGACGGCACGCGGCCGGCCGTAGGCGGCCAAGGCGTCCAGCGCCGCCCGCACCGTGCGCCCGGAGTAGAGGACGTCGTCGACGAGGATCACCACGCGGCCGTCGACACCACCCTCGGGAATGTCGGTCACCTCGAGGGGACGCACGCCGCGCAGTCGCAGATCGTCGCGGTACATGGTCGGGTCAAGGGAGCCAACCGGGAGACGCACCCCCTCGACGGCCTGCACCCGCTGTGCCAGCCGGTGCGCAAGGGGTACCCCTCGGGTGGGTACTCCGAGCAGGACGACCCCGGCGCCACCGGAGGTCTTCTCGAGAATCTGATGCGCCATCCGGCTGACGATCCGGGTGATGTCGTCTGCGGACAGTACTGCCCGGGCGGTGCCGGGACGGCGCGATGCGGGGTCGCTCGCGGCAGCCGGGGCCACGCGGCATCCCTCCTTCCCCGCCTCACGGGACGGTCCTTAAAGGAGTGGTCCCAGCGACGTTACCAGGGCCCTCAGGACGTGTGAGGATCTCGCCGCCGGACGCCGACGCCCCTGGCGCCCGGCGCGACGACGGGTCGCCCACCGGTCCGGACAGCGCGGGACGTTATTGCCGCGCCAACCACGCAGCATCATGTTGTCACTACTTGTCACTGGGTTCGATGCCGTCGCCACAGCGGTGGCGGCATCCGGAAGTTCCCACCGCTCAGGCGTAGGGCGCAACCAGAGGGCTACAGAAAGTGGNANAAAGAAAGAGGCGACACGNCCCCCCGGGTGTCGAGCGTCANCCCGGCGGGCACTACTATCGGTAACCGCCGGCGGCACGAGCCCCGGTTCCAACTGATCGACCACGACAGGAGTGGGCACTCCGATGTCCGACTATGCGAAGGCGCTCGGTGCTCGGCTGCGCGCGATACGCACCCAGCAGGGGCTCTCGCTTCATGGCGTCGAGGAGAAGTCGCACGGTCGGTGGAAAGCCGTCGTCGTGGGTTCCTACGAACGTGGGGACCGCGCCGTCACCGTGCAGCGCCTCTCCGAGCTCGCGGAGTTCTACGGCGTTCCGGTGGGGGAGCTTCTTCCCGAGGGTTCCACCGTCGCTCCGCTGGAGCAGTCTCCTCGGATCGTTCTCGACCTCGAGCGTCTCTCCCAGGTTCCCAAGGAGCAGGGTGGTCCGCTCGCCCGGTACGCGGCGACCATTCAGAGCCAGCGCGGCGACTACAACGGCCGGGTGCTCTCGATCCGGTACGAGGACCTGCGCTCGCTCGCGGTGATCTACGACACCTCGCCGAGCAAGCTCACCGAGCAGCTCGTCTCTTGGGGCGTGCTGTCTCCGGAGCAGGGCGCGGACGCCGCGGCGACCGACGTCTAGCCTCGCTCCGGTATCGCGGTACCGGTACCGCGATACCGGTACCACAATCCGCCGGCTCGCATCCGCGCCACCCGCGGCACACGTATCCGGGGAAGGACCCGGTACGTCGCCTGGGCGACGTACCGGGAACGCCGATCCCGGTTCCCTCCCGGCAACCGGGCAACCCCGGTGGACCGCCGCTACGACGGCTGGCCGGGAATTGAATCCACCGCCGATCCCCGTCCGGTCGACTCGGCCGGGGTGGCCAGGCCCTTTCCCTCGACCAGACTCGCGAGCAGCCCGTTGACAAACGCCGGCGACCGGTGGGTGGAGAGGTTCTTCGCCAGTTCCACGGCTTCGTCGATGGCGACCCGATCCGGGACGTCGGGACGCCAGAGCAGTTCCAGCACGGCAATCCGCAGAATGTTGCGGTCGACCGGCGGCATCCGCTCCAACGTCCAACCCTCGGCGTACCGGGCGATCCGCTCGTCGATCTCCCCGCGGCGCTCGACGACCCCCTCGACCAGCTCGACGGCGTATTCCGACACCGGTGGATCGGACTGGGCCAGCCGGGCAGCGAGGATCTCCGGCACGGCGCTCGCGCGCACGTCCGCTTCGTAGAGGATGTCCAGCGCCCGTTTACGGGCTTTGGACCTGGCGCTCAGCTCGTCACCCGGCCCAGGTACCGGCCGTCACGCGTGTCGACCTTGACCTTTTCCCCACTGGTGATGAACAGCGGCACGTTGATGGTGGCGCCCGTCTCCAGGGTGGCCGGCTTCGTCCCGCCGGTCGAGCGATCGCCCTGCACCCCCGGGTCGGTCTGCGAAATGGTCAGCTCGACGCTGGCCGGCAGTTCGACATAGAGCGGGGCGCCGTCATGTAGCGCGACGGTGGCCACGGTGTTTTCCAGCATGTAGTCGGCCGTCCCACCGACGACATCCGGCGGGATCGGGATCTGATCGTAGGACTCGCTGTCCATGAAGACGAAATCGGCACCGTCCCGGTAGAGGTAGGTCATCTCGCGGCGGTCGACGGTCGCGACGTCAACCTTGACCCCGGCGTTGAAGGTGCGGTCGACGACCTTCCCGGTGAGCACGTTCTTCAGGGTCGTGCGGACGAACGCCCCACCCTTACCCGGCTTGACGTGCTGGAAGCCGACGACGTTCCACAACACCCCGTCGATGTCGAGCGTCATGCCGTTCTTCAGGTCGTTGGTGGTCGCCACTGCGCGCGTTCTCCGTTTCCATCGCCGTACGCCGACGGCGGGTGTGGTCGTTCCCCGGACCCTCGTGCGAGGACCGCGGTGCTCTCTCCCCAGGCCATCCCCAGGCTCCCCAGGCCATCCCCAGGCCGCTTCCATCCTCAGGCCGCTTCCGGACCCCGCCACCGGGCGAACGCACCGGGCGCGGACACCGGGCGCGGACGTGGCGGCGATCCTACAAACCGCCGCGACGAGTCTACCGACCCTCGGCGACAGTGGTGAACGCCGCGATCAGCAGGCCAGCGTCCGGATTGTCCAGGATGACGGTGCGGCCCTGCGCCTCGAGGCCGACGAAACGCATCCGCCGTCCCCGCGCCTTCTTGTCGACCCGCATCGCGTCGAGCAGCGCCGCCCACCGGTCGTCCCGGTAGGTCACCGGCAGGCCGATGCGGGTCAGCAGCTCACGGTGCCGGTCGGCGGTGGCGTCGTCGAGGCCGACGACGAGCCGGGACAGCTCCGCCGCGAACACCATGCCCACCGAGATCGCCGCGCCGTGCCGCCAGCTGAAGTGCTCGACCTTCTCGATGGCATGACCGAGGGTGTGACCATAGTTGAGGATCTCCCGCCGGCCGTCCTCCCGCGGATCGCCGGAGACCACCTCGGCCTTGACCCGGATGGACCGCTCGATCAGCTCGGGCAGATGCGCGGCGCCGGTCGGATCGGCGTCGAGCAGATCGAGGATCGCCGCGTCGGCGATGAAACCGGTCTTGACGACCTCGGCGAGCCCGGCGCGTACCTCGACGGCCGGCAGAGACTCCAGCGCCGCCAGATCGCACAGCACGCCGAGCGGCTGGTGGAAGGCCCCGACCAGGTTCTTGCCCGCGTCGATGTCGATGCCGGTCTTCCCGCCGACCGCCGCGTCGACCATGCCGAGCACGGTGGTCGGCACCTGGACGACGTCCACCCCGCGCAGCCAGCTCGCGGCGACGAACCCGGCCAGGTCTGTCACGGTGCCGCCGCCGAGGCCGATCACCATGTCGTCCCGGGTGAAGCCGATCCGGCCGAGCACGTCCCAGCAGAAGCCGGCGATCCGCAGCTGCTTGGCCTCCTCGCCGTCGGGCACCTCGATGGCGTGCGCCTCCACGCCCGCGTTCTCCCGCAGGTCGGCGACGACGGCGTCCGCGGTGGCCCGCAACGCCCCGGGATGGATCACCGCGGCGCGGGTCCGCCCGACGACGGTCTCGGCGAGCTCGCCGAGCAGGCCCACCCCGAGCACGACGTCGTAGGGACGCCCGCCGCCCGGCCGTACCGGGATCCGCACGATGTCGGAGGCCTTCACCTGCATACTCACCGTTTGCCCCCCGCAGCGTCCGCCGCCTCGTCCGGTTCGCTGCCCCCCGCGGCGTCCGCCGCCTCGTCCGGTTCGCTGCCCCCCGCGAGCAGCGGGCCCAGGGCCGCCGCCAGCAGGTCGGTCACCTCGTCCGGCTCGTGCCCCGCGGTGTCGATGACCACCGTCGCCACCTCGGCGTAGAGCGGCCGGCGCGCCCTGAGCAGGGCGGCGAGCCGCGTGCGGGGCCCCTCGACCAGCAGTGGACGGTCCCGGGCGAGGCCCNCCCGCCGCACCGCGTCGGAAACTCCCACCTCAAGATAGACGACCCGGTGCCCGGCCAGCAGGGTCCGGTTCTCGGCGTCGAGCACCGCTCCCCCGCCAAGGGCCAGGACCCCCCGGTGATCCGCGAGCGCGGCCGCCACCGCCCGGCGCTCGGCCAGCCGGAAGTACTCCTCACCATGATCGAGAAAGATGTCCGCGACGGTGGTGCCGAGCGCCGCCTCGATGTCGGCGTCGGTGTCGCGGAAACCCACCCCCCACCGCCGCGCCAGCTGGGTGCCCACCGTCGTCTTCCCCGCTCCGGGCGCTCCGACCAGCACCACCATCGGCCCCGTCCAGGCCATCGGCCCCGTCCACGCGTCCGTCGCCGGCTCCCCCACGATGATCCTCTGTCTTCGCCGCCTGCCGATTCCCGCCGCCGATCAGCGGATGACCAGGGACTTCAGGTACCCCTCGTAATTACGCCGGGTCTCCTCCACCGAGTCCCCCCCGAACTTCTCCAGCGCCGCGTCGGCGAGCACGAGGGCGACCATCGCCTCCGTCACCACCCCGGCCGCGGGCACCGCGCACACGTCGGACCGCTGGTTGATCGCGACCGCCGCCTCGCCGGTGGACACGTCCACCGTGGACAACGGCCTGGTCAGCGAGGAGATCGGCTTCATCGCCACCCGCACGCGCAACGGCTCGCCCGTGGTCATGCCGCCCTCGACCCCGCCGGCCCGGTCAGTCGCCCGCCGCACCCGCCGGCTGCCGGCACCGGCCGGCTCGATCTCGTCGTGCGCCCCGGAACCCCGCCGCCGCGCGGTGGTGAAACCGTCCCCGAACTCGACGCCCTTGATCGCCTGAATGCCCATCAGCTCGCCCGCGATCCGGGCGTCGATGCGCCGGTCGCCGTGCACGTAGCTGCCGAGCCCGGGCGGGCAGCCGTACGCCAGCACCTCGACGATGCCGCCGAGGGTGTCCGCGTCGGCGTGGGCCACGTCGATCTCGGCGACCATCCGCACGCTGGTCGCCTGGTCGGCACAGCGGACCGGGTCCGCGTCCACCGCCGCCAGCGACGTCGGGGCGGGCACCCCCGGGGGCACCTCGACCGCGCCGATCGCGACGACATGCGAGATCACCTCGATGCCGTAGGCCTGCCGCAGCAGTGCCTTGGCCGCGGTGCCGAGCGCGACCCGCGCGGCGGTCTCCCGGGCGCTGGCGCGCTCCAGCACGGGCCGGGCGTCGTCGAACCCGTACTTCTGCATGCCGGCGAGATCGGCGTGGCCGGGCNGGGGCNGGGTCAGCGGGGCTGCGCGGCCCAGGCCCGCCAGCGCCGCCGGATCGACCGGGTCGGGCGACATGACCCGCTCCCACTTGGGCCACTCGGTGTTGCGGACGACCACGCTGACCGGGCCGCCGAGGGTGACGCCGTGGCGGACTCCACCGAGCAGCTCGACCTCGTCACGCTCGAAGCTCATCCGCGCGCCGCGACCGTGCCCGAGCCGGCGGCGGGCCAGCTCGGCGGAGATGTCGGAACTGGTCATCCGGATCCCGGCGGGCAGCCCCTCGACCGTCGCCACCAGGGCGGGACCATGGGACTCCCCCGCCGTCAGCCAACGCACCATGACCCCAGTCTTTCACGCTCACCGCCCCTGTCACGACCGCGCTCAGGCAGGACAACCGGAATCAAACGGAACTATCAGTATCAAGTAGGACAAACGAGATCAGCCGGCGCGACCGAGGACGGCGAGCAGCGTCCCGGCGAGCAGAAAGGGACCGTAGGCGATGCGGTCATGCCGGCCGACCCGGCCCGCCACGAGCAGCGCGCTCGCCCAGAGCCCCCCGAGGACGATGCCGGCGAACAGCCCGAACACCACACTCGGCCAGCCGAGCCAGCCCAGCGCACCGCCCAGCAGGCCGGACACCTTGACGTCCCCGCGCCCGAGCCCCGCCCTCGGCAGGCAATGCACCCCCAGGAAGATCACCCAGACGGCAGCCGCGGCCATCCCGGCGCGCAGCAGACGGCCGGGCTCGCCGGTGAGCAGCGCGGCGAGGCCGAACAGCCCGGCGAGCACCGGATAGGACGGCAGTACCAGATGGTCGGGCAGGCGGTGCACCCGAAGATCGATCACGGCCAGCCAGACCCCGACGACCGCCAGATACACATAGGCCGGCAACCAGCTCGGATGATCGTGCAGGGCGACGGTCACGGCCGCGGCGACCAGCACCGTCACGGCACCGAGCGCCGCCGCCCCGGGCGCCTCCCGGTGCGGGGCCTGCCCGGGCAGCGCCGGCACGCCGGCCACGATCCGGCGACCGAACGGCAGGGCGGCGAGCGCAGGAAGGGCGATCAACGTGCTGAGCGCGCCGCCCGGCACCACTCCCGGCACCGCTATCCGCCGGCAGGTCCACCGCGGCCGCGGGGACCGCTCCCCGCGAGACCGTGGCCGCCCGGCACGCCGACCTCCACCGCCGGGGGCCTGTTCCCCCGCGTCCGCTCGTCCAGCGCGGCCTGACCCGCGGCCAGCAGAACGCTGGTGGGAACCACCTGCCCGGTGAAGTGCTCGACCTGCCCCACGGCCTGGGCGGCGAGGATCTCCAGGCCACCTGCGACCCGGGCACCGGCCCGGTAGGCCGCGGCGGCCAGCGCCGTGGGCCAGGGATGATAGAGCAGTTCTACGAGCTGGCAGGCTGGCGGCCACGGTCCGGTGGCGAGCCCGTCGGTCGCGCCGGCGGGCGTGGTGGAGATGACCAGATCCGGACCGGCAGGCAGGCCCGCGGCCAGCAGCTCCCAGGGCAGCGCGGTGACCTCGACGCCCAGCCGCGACCCGATCTCCGCCACCTCCGCCACGGCGGCGGGCCGGCGGGCGACGACGCCGAGGCGGGTGCAGCCCGCCGCGGCGACCGCCGCGACCGCGGCGCGGGCCGTGCCACCGGCACCGAGTACGAGCGGCTGGCCTGGGACCGCGCCGCGCATCACCCGGCGCAGCGCCATGCCGATGCCGTCCACGTCGGTGTTGTAGCCACGCAACCGGCCGGCGGGCCCGACGACGACCGTGTTGACGGCGCCGATGACCGCCGCCGTCGCGTCCACCTCGTCGAGCAGGTCGAGCGCGACGGTCTTGAGCGGCATGGTCAGGGACAGCCCGACCCAGCCCGGATCCGTGCGGACCCGGGTGAGCATCGCGGCGAGCCCGGTCTCGTCGCAGTGCACGGCGGTGTACGTCACCGCGAGACCGAGCTTGGCGTAGGCGGCGGCATGCAGCAGCGGGGAGAGCGAATGGTCCACCGGTGCCCNGAGCACGGCGGCGCGGGTGGGGCCCGACGGCGGCGCGGTGGCCGCGACGGTCGCCGGCGGTTCCATGGGCCGACGACGGCACTCAGGGGGCCGACGGCGGGCCGGGGTAGTGCCGGCGGGAACGATCTCCGGCACTACCGGGCCCTCCTCATGCTTGCGGGCCTCATGCTCGCGGCTTCCCTCGCACTACTCACGACCTCCTTCACGCCGGTACTGGGCCTCTGCCTGCTCCCACTCCCGCTCCGTGGTGGCGAAGACCGTCACCTTGCTCTGCGGCATGGAGACGAAATAGAACCACGATCCGTCGGCCGGTTCCAGTGCCGACCGCAGCGCCCAGACGCCGGGGTTGGAGATTGCGCCCGGCGGCAACCCTTTCACGGCCCGCGTGTTGTACGGGTTGTTCTGGGCGAGTTGTTCCTTGGTCAACGGCCCCTCGTACCCGTCCGTGGCGTAGCGGGTGGTCGAGTCCATGTCGAGCCGGCCAAATCTTCCCGATGTGTCCCTGAGCCGATTGTAGATCACCCGGGCCACCTTCGGACCCTCGTCGCGGTTGGCCACCTCCTTCTCGATGATCGAGGCGATGGTGACGATGTCCTTCGGCGGGACCCCGAGCGCGGCGGCCCTGCCCTCCAGATCGATCGCCGCGGTCTCCCGCTTGAAGCGGTCGACGAAGGAACGCAGCAACTGCTCGGGCGTGGCCCCGGGCACGAGGTCGTAGGTAGACGGGAAGAGATAGCCTTCCAGCAGGTTCGGCGGCGCGTAGGACGGCAGGCCCAGCTGGGCGGGGTTCTTCGCGATCGCCTCCAGGTCCGCCATCGACGTGCCCGGGAGGCGTTCATGCAGTGCTGTGAGGACCTCACGGACGGTCATGCCCTCTTTGATGACGAACTTGAACGGCGCGGACGAGGCAGGGTCGAGCAGGGCCTCGAGCGCCGCGGCGGCGCTCATCCTGGTGTGCAGACGGTAGGTGCCCGGCTGGATGCCCAGCGACTTCGGATTCGCGGTGGCGGCCTTGACGAACGCGGCGACACTCGCGGTCACGTTCGCGTCGTGCAGCTCCCCGGCGATCTCCCGGGTACTCGCCCCGGCCGGGATCTGGACCATCGCGATGCCCTCGCCGGAGCCGGAGTAGTCGGCGGGCTCGCCAGCCGAGATGTGCCCGACGACCTTCCCCACCCCGTAGATCCCCAGTCCCAGCAGGGCGGCGACCACGACAAGCACCGCGATGAGCTTCGGCAGCGCGCGACCGCGCCGGCCGCCGTCGGGACCGGGCTCGTCCCAGCCGCCGCCGTCGTCCCAGGCGCGGTGGTCCCAGTCGACCCCGGCACGGTCGTCCGGGTACTGATCATCGGCGTAGTGTTCATCCGAGTAACGATCACCGCGCTGGCGGGCCCGACGGCGACGCGAGTAGGGATCCTCGTCGAGCATCTCGTCGAGGTCGCCGCCGGTCACCTCTCGTCCGACGGCGGGACAACACCGTCCGGAGCCCGGGGGCCGTCTCTCGGAGCCCGGACCACGCCGTCCGGACCCGCGGCCGGGGCGGCACACCCGATCACGCCGGGCGCGGCGCTCCCCCGGCGGCTGTCCAGGTCGTGCTGCAGGATCTGCACGGCTGCCTCCTGATCCACGAGACTCCGGCGGGCACGCGAACGAACGCCACGCTCGGCCATCCTGCGATGAGCCGCAACCGTGGTGAGCCGCTCGTCCACAAAACGCACGGGGACGGGTGCGATCCGCTCGGCGAGTACCTCGGCGTACTGCCGCACCAGCCGGACCGCCCGGCCTTCCTGCCCGGACATCTGTCTGGGCAGGCCGACCACGACCTCTACAGCCTGCCGCTCCCGGACGATGAGGACGAGCTGATCTATGTCCGCATTACCCCGTCTGTCCCTGGCCAGGGTAGTCACCGGAACCGCGAGCACGCCGCCCGGGTCGCTCGCGGCGACCCCGACCCGCACCGAGCCGACATCGACCCCGATCCGCACCCCGGGCCGAGAATCCCCGGGCCGAGAATCCCCGGGCCGGGAGCCCGAGCCGCTCACCGCGAGGCGTGCTCGGCCACCAGCCCCCGCAGCCTGGCGAACACCGCCGGCACCAGCTGTGGGTTCCCCCCGCCGCCCTGGGCCACGTCCGGCTTGCCGCCACCCTTGCCACCCAGGCTCGCCCAGGACTGCCGCACCAGGTCACCGGCGCGCAGCCCCCGGCCGCGCGCGGCGTCGTCGGTCACCACGACGATCGACGACCCGTCGGCCTTGGCCACGGCGACGACGGCGGGCCGCCCCGCCAGCCGCCCACGCACGTCCAGCGCCAGCAGCCGCACGTCGTCGGGGGCGGTGCCGGCGGGCACCTCGGCGGTGACCACGGCGACGCCAGCCACCTCCTCGGCACCCTCGGCCAGCGCCCCGGCCCCGGCGAGTACCGCGGCGGCCCGCAGTCGTTCCAGCTCCCGCTCGGCGTCGCGCAGCCGGCCGACGATGTCGGTGACCCGGTCCACCAGCTCATCCGGACGGGCCTTCAGCGCGGTGGACAGCTGCGACACCAGGAGATGCTCGCGCGCCAGGTAGCGGAAGGCGTCGAGGCCGACCAGCCCCTCGACTCGGCGGGTGCCCGCGGAGATCGACGCCTCCGACAGCAGCTTCACCGCGCCGAGCTGCGCGGAGCTCGCGACGTGCGTGCCACCGCACAGCTCGCGGGCGTAGTCGCCCACGTCGACGACCCGCACGGCGTCGCCGTACTTCTCGCCGAACAGCGCCATCGCGCCGAGCCGGCGGGCCTCCTCCTGCGTGGTTACGAAAGCCCGCACCGGCAGGTCACGCAGGGCAACCTCGTTGATCTCGTCCTCGACGTCGGCGAGCACCGACGGCGGCACCGCGCCGAGGGCGTGGAAGTCGAACCGCAGCCGGCCCGGGGAGTTCAGCGAACCGGCCTGGGTCGCGCCCTCGCCCAGCGCGCGACGGAACGCGGTGTGCACGAGATGGGTGGCGGTGTGCGACCGGGACACCGCGCGGCGACGATCGGCATCCACCTCCGCGAACACCTCCACGCCGAGCCGCAGCTCGCCGCCGAGCACCCGCACCCGGTGCAGGACCAGGTCGGGCACGGGCCGCTGGACGTCGAGCACCTCGACCTCGCCGCCGTCGAAACGCAGCCGACCGAGGTCGGGCTCCTGGCCGCCGCTCTCGGCGTAGAAGGGGGTCGCGTCGAGCACGACCCCGACCTCGGTGTCCTCCCCCGCCGCCGCCAGCCCCGCGCCGTCGGCGATGCCGACGAGGCCCACCACGCCGGAGGTCCGGCTGAGCTCCTCGTACCCGGTGAAGGTCGTCGGGCCGGAGCGGGCCAGGATCGGCCGGAACGCGGACAGGTCGACGTTGCCGATCCGCCGCGCGGCCCGGTCCGCCTTCGCGGCCTGCCGCTGGCGGTCCATCAGCCGGCGGAAACCCGCCTCGTCAACGGAAAGGCCCGCCTCAGCGGCCATCTCCAGTGTCAGGTCGATCGGGAAGCCGTAGGTGTCGTGCAGCTTGAAGGCCGCCTCGCCGCCCAGCGTGGTCGAGCCCAGGGATCGGGCCTGGCGCGCCGCGGTGTCGAAGATCGTGGTACCGGTGCGCAGCGTCTCGGCGAACGCCTGCTCCTCCGCGACGGCGACCCCGGTGATCGTCTCGGCATTGTCGAGCAGTTCGGGGTAGATCGTCCCCATCGCCGACCCGACGACCGCGAACAGCTCGCTCATCACCGGCTCGTGGGCACCGAGCAACCGGGCGTTACGGATCGCCCGGCGCAGCATGCGGCGCAGCACGTAGCCGCGCCCCTCGTTGGAGGGGACGACGCCGTCGGAGATCAGCATCGCGGCGGTGCGGGTGTGGTCGGCGATCACTCGCAACCGCACGTCATCGGCGGGGTCCGCGCCGTAGCGCCGCCCGGTCAGCCGGCCGGCGGCGTCGAGCACCGGCCGGGAGATGTCGATCTCGTAGAGGTTGTCGACACCCTGGAGGATGGTCGCCATCCGCTCCAGGCCCATCCCGGTGTCGATGTTGCGGGCCGGCAACTCACGCTCGATCGGATAGTCGTACCCGGCGCCCTCGCCCCGCTCGTACTGCATGAAGACGAGGTTCCAGACCTCGAGGTAGCGCTCCTCGTCCGCGATCGGACCGCCCTCACGGCCATAGGCGCAGCCGCGGTCGAAGTAGATCTCGCTGCACGGCCCGCACGGCCCGGGCACGCCCATCGACCAGAAGTTGTCCTCCTTGCCGCGGCGCTGGATGCGCTCGGCGGGCAGCAGCTTGCGCCAGATCCCCTCGGCCTCGTCGTCGTCGAGGTAGACCGTCGCCCACAGGTCGTCGGCCTTGAAGCCGAACCCTTCGGTGAGCAGCTCGAAGGCGAACGGGATCGCCTCGGCCTTGAAATAGTCGCCGAACGAGAAGTTGCCGCACATCTGGAAGAAGGAGGCGTGCCGCGCGGTGTGCCCGACATTCTCGATGTCGACCGTCCGGACACATTTCTGCACGCTGGCCGCCCGCGGCCACGGCGCCGGGAGATCCCCGAGAAAATAGGGCTTGAAAGGCACCATGCCGGCGTTGACCAGCAGCAACGTCGGATCCTGGGCCACCAGTGAGGCGCTCGGGACGACGGTGTGCCCGCGCCGGGCGAAGTGGTTGAGAAAGCGGCTACGGATCTCGGCCGTGTCCATCGGGTTCACGTCGTCCAGACTCGTGGGAAGAGGTTCGACATCCCGGGGTGGCGTGCTGTGGTCGGGCGCGCCTTCCGGGCTGCGGTGAGGGCGGGTGCCCCCGGCCCGCGGGCAAGGGAGTCCTCAGGGCCGCCGGGCGCCGGGGACGAGCCGCATCGTGCGTTCGGCGTCGTCGAGGTCAGCGGGGTAACGCGGCGCGCCGGAGCCGGCGACCCGCGCCGCGGCGTCCCGGGGCGGGGCAGCCCCGACCGCGTCGCCTCGATCCGCTTCGTCGCCTCGATCCGCTTCGTCCGGATCACCGTCGAGGCCGAGCGCGACACGGATCTCCTCCTCCCGCTCGGCCGCGGCCTCGCGCACGTCCGCGAGGAACTCCTGTACCGACTGTACGAGAGAGCCGGCCAGACTCGTCGGTGTCAGGGAGGCTGCGGCCTTAGCCACCTGGCGCACCACCACGACGCCGGCCGCCGCCCCGAAAGCGAGATAGAAGATCCTCGACATCTACCGGCCTCCCCGACGCCCGCCCGCCGCGCCGGCGGCCGTGGACACCGACGGGGTCTTCTCGCCCGCGGGCTGCGGGCCGCCGCGCCCGGCCGGCCGCCGCGCCGCCTTCTCGGCCTTCATCTGGGCCGTCACCCGGGACTCGACCTCCGAGCGGGTCCGCTTGGCCGCCGCCTTGCGCACGCCGTAGCTGAACGCCGCGACGCGCACCATCGGGCCGCCGAGCGTCGCCGCGAACAACGACGTCAGCGAGGAGACGTTGGTCGTGATCGACTGCACGTTCGCCGTGATCGCGTCGACCCGGTCGAGTTCCTTGTTGACATGCGAGAGCGCCAGATTGACCTCGTCGACCGTCGCGCCGGCCTGCCTGACCCGGGCGGTTCCCTCGTCGAGGGCGAGACCGGTCTGACGTACCCGGGCCGCGGCCTCATCGAAGATCTTACCGAGCTTGAGCAGGACGTAACAGCCGAAGAGGACGAGCACCGCGAACGCGCCCGACGCGATCAGGCCCGCGACCGCACCACCGGACATATGTGCTCCTGCCTCCATCGTCGTTGGGCCGGTCCCACCCCACCCGATTCGATCCGCCGTGCCGCGGGCGCCACCCAGCCGACGCTCCTGGAGTGACCTTACCGAGACGGCTACCGGGGCCACGGGTAGCCCCCACGAGAGGAGTCAGGACGGCGAGGAGGGCGGTGGGGAGGGCGGTGGGGACGAGCCCGGGGACGGCGGTGGGTCACCGCGCACGACGCCACGCAGCTCATGGACCCGATCGGCCGCGCGGCGCTCGAAGCCGTTACCGCTCGGCTGGTAGTAGTCGGTCGAGGTCAGCCCGTCCGGCGGGTACTGCTGACGCACGACGTTGCCGGGGGCCTCGTGCGGGTACCGGTAGCCCGCGCCGTGGCCGACCCGCCGCGCGCCGCGGTAGTGGGCGTCGCGCAGATGCGCGGGCACCGGTCCGGCCCGCCCGGCACGAACATCCGAGGTGGCGGCGTCGATCGCCCGGATCACCGCGTTCGACTTGGGCGCCAGCGCCAGGTGGATGACCGCCTGCGCGAGCGCCAGGCGGGCCTCGGGCAGGCCAACGAACTCCAGCGCCTGACTGGCCGCGACCGCGACACCGAGCGCGCCCGGATCGGCCATGCCAATATCCTCACTGGCAAGGATGATCATCCTCCGGGCGACGAACCGGGGATCCTCGCCGGCCTCCAGCATCCGCGCGAGGTAGTGGAGGGCCGCGTCGACGTCGCCGCCCCGCATCGACTTGATGAAGGCACTGATCACGTCGTAGTGCTGGTCCCCGGACCGGTCGTAGCGCACTGCGGCTCGGTTGACGGCCCGCTCCAGCAGGTCGAGATCGAGCCGTGGCCGCGGGTTGACGAACGCCTCGGCGTCTGCCCCGGCATCGGCACCCGCTCCGGCCTTCCCACCCGGTCCGGACTCGCACTCATGGGCTTCGAGCAGCGCCTCGGCCCCGGCCTCCAGGGTGGTGAGGGCCCGGCGGGCGTCACCTCCGGCAAGGCGGACCACGTGCTCGCGGGCCTCGTCGGACACCGACAGCCGCCCGTCGTACCCACGCGGGTCGCGCAGCGCCCGGGTCAGCACCCCGCGGATGTCGTCGTCGGTCAGCGGCTCCAGCGTCAGCAGCAACGACCGGGACAGCAGGGGGCTGACCACGGAGAAGAAGGGGTTCTCGGTGGTGGCGGCGACCAGAGTGACCCAGCCGCGCTCGACCGAGGGCAGCAGCGCGTCCTGCTGCGTCCGGGTGAACCGGTGCACCTCGTCGATGAACAGCACCGTGCGCGCACCGGACGTTGACAGCGTCTCGCGAGCCTCGTCGATGACGGCGCGGACATCCTTCACGCCGGCGGTGACCGCGGACAACTCCCGAAAGCGTCGCCCGGTCGCCCTCGACACGATGTGCGCCAGCGTGGTCTTGCCGGTGCCGGGCGGTCCCCACAGCACGACCGAGGTGGTTGCGCCCCCCTCGACCAGCCGGCGCAGCGGGCTTCCCGGCCCGAGTAGATGCCGCTGGCCCACGACCTCGTCCAGGGTCCGTGGCCGCAGCCGGGCGGCGAGCGGAGCCGCGCGGTCCACCCCCGGACCGCCGCCACGCCGATCCCGGAGAGCGGCGAACCCCGAGGCGGAGCGGGACGCCGTCCCGGCCTCCGACGCGTCGGACGCCCCGGCACCAGCCCCGGCACCATCGGAGAGATCGGCGTCGAACAGGCTCACCCGTTCACCGTACGACCGTCGTACGACCGCTGGGAGGCACGATCAGCCCGGAGCACGGCAGACGGCGGCCTCCGACGGCGGCCTCCGACGGCGGCTCACCGAAGCAGGCATATTACATACAACGGTATAAGTGTCTTAAATTGGCCCTTAAGCCTACGCCCATTCCCCCGACCACACTCGGACCACCAGAGCTTCATTGCCGATGCACCGGAACGCGGCCAATGCGCCGGAACGCGCGGCGAACGGGTAGTGCACCGCGCGCCATCCGGAACAATCCCCCGAGAGACCACGCTTCGTTCACGTCGGACACCGGACCTCAATGGCGCGCGTATTATCATTCAGCTAGTCCGTTCAGCTGCTCGACTGAGCACATGTGCCGCCTTCGTGGTAATGCACGGTGTTCCGGACGGAACCGCGCCCGAAACCAGGCCGGGAACCGGGCCGGATTACGAAATCGCCCTGACCAGCCCAGATCGCAACGACGGGCTACCGCCCCTCACCCGGGGCGGGTGCCCGCAGAACCCACCCTCGCCACGGCACAGCCACACCACACCGTCAGAACCGACCAGCTCACCCGGAGACCGAAACCCTGCCCCGGAGAGGTGTCATCCGATGACCGTGCTACAGCCGCCCCGCGCCCTCGGAAACCGTGCCGCCGCATCACGCGGGCACCGCTTCGACAAGAACAGCGCGATACCCGAAGCTCCGATCGCATCAGCCGAGCCGACCGGGCATCCGGTTCGGCTGGCCCGCCCGGGGGAGACGGACGACCGCGAGTCGCGCCCCGCCCGGGACACCACCACGACAATCACCCGAACCG
>NZ_JPHT01000027.1:0-65760 GCF_000733325.1 Frankia sp. Allo2 | reverse complement strand
CCAGATTGATCAGGTGCTGCACCGCCGTACGGGCACCGCCGACGTCATCGACCCGCACGCTGGGGAAACCGGGCACGCTCGCGCCGACCAGAACACCTGGTATGTTAAGCGCTTGTAGGGAGCGCATCTCCATCAGCGTGAGAGGTGGACACGGGACGAGTACCGCATCGACCCGCTTACGCAGCGGCAGCGCATCGAAGGGGCCCGAGTCGTCCCCGGGGTTGTACAGCAACAGATCCAGCCCGGCCTCCCGNAGCACCGCCTCGGCCCCCCTGAGGACCTGGAGGAAAACCCAGCCGGTCAGATCCGCGATCACCCCGATCGTGCGCGTGTGCCCGCTGGCCAGCCGGGACGCCTGCGGCGACGCCACGTACTCCAGCTGCGCGGCAGCCTCCCGCACCCGTCGTCGGGTGCTTTCGGCGACGTAGGGTAGTCCACGCAACGCCCGCGACACCGTCGCCGTGGAGACGCCCGCCAACGCGGCCACCTCCTCGATGCTGCCGCCCATCCCGGATTCCTCCTCAGCGCCCGACNTCCCGCCGGANCCCATCAGGCGGCCAATCCACCAGGCGGCCAATCCGTCAGGCGCCCGGCCCTACAGCGTTTGCAAGCGAGCCTACCTCAACGTGCGCAAGCGTTCACGAAACCGTTGATCTTCGGGGACTTCTTCCGGGTCCGTACATGGGGGGTCAGCTCGCCATGCCTGCCAAGGTTCGGGTGAGACACTCACACGGGTGCGGTTGGCTACCGGTCGGGGACAGCTCTCGGCCGTAGCAGGTTGTCGATGTAGTACTCGCGGACGACCCGGTGCGCGGGCGCACCGGGCCTGTCCAGCACAATGCTCGCGCGGCTTGTCCGGACAACTGCGCCGCCTGAAACACGCAAGGCTGCCTAGGCGAACATGGCAAACAGTTGTTCCCAACGAACCTGTTTCTCACGAACCACCCGGCGTAGCCACACCGCGAGCGGTTCGACGGCAACGGCGGCGGCCTGACCAGGCCCGCGTCGACGTCGTGTGGCGTGCGGGTGCAAGCGCCTGTCACCGGCGTACAAGCCCTCGCCGTTTACCGTGCCTACACTTTGGATCACACTCGATTCGACAGGTGAGGTTCGACAGCACCCCCCACAGACCCCTGGAGGCCAGCGATGTTGGTGCCTTTCGGCGCACGTGATTTCCTTGATCGAGCGGTCACGGTGTATGGCAGACGTGTCGGTGTCGTGGACGAACCGGACCAGCCCGCCCAGCCGTGGCCGGACCTGACCTACGCCCGCCTGGGTGAGACCGCCCGTGCGCAGGCGGCGGGCCTGGACGCCTTAGGCGTGGGCCACGGTGAGCGCGTCGCGATCGTGTCGCATAACAGTGCCCGCCTGCTCGCGTCGTTCTTCGGTGTCAGCGGGTACGGCCGGGTGCTCGTCCCGGTGAACTTCCGTCTCTCGCCGGAGGAGGTCAGCTACATCGTCGAGCACTCCGGCTCCGAGGTGCTGCTCATCGACCCCGAGCTGGAGGAGAAGCTCTCCGGCGTGACCGCGAAGCAGAAGTTCGTGCTGGGCGCCGAGAGTGACGCCGAGCTCTACCGCTTCGACGCCGAGCCCACGCCGTGGGAGCCGGATGAGAACGCCACCGCCACGGTCAACTACACCAGCGGTACGACCGCGCGCCCCAAGGGCGTGCAGATCACCCACCGCAACATCTGGGTCAACGCGGTCACCTTCGCGCTGCACGCCGGTGTCACCGATCGCGACGTCTACCTGCACACGCTGCCGATGTTCCACGCCAATGGCTGGGGCATGCCGTTCGGCATGACCGGTCTCGGCGTCCAGCAGGTGGTGCTGCGCAAGATCGACGGCCCGGAGATCCTGCGCCGCGTGGAGCAGCACGGCGTCACCGTGATGTGCGCCGCGCCGGCTGTGGTCAACGCCGTGCTCGACGCCGTCCGGGACTGGGACGGCGAGGTCCCCGGCCGCGACCGCGTGCGGGTCATCTGCGCGGGTGCTCCGCCGCCCACCAAGACGATCCAACGGGTCGAGGAGGAGCTCGGCTGGGAGTTCATCCAGATTTACGGCCTCACCGAGACCTCGCCGCTGCTCACGATCAACCGTTCCCGCGTGGAGTGGGACGACCTGCCGCCCGAGGATCGCGCGGGCAAGCTCGTCCGTGCGGGTGCGCCCGCTCTGGGTGTCACGCTCAAGCTCTCAGACTCCGGTGAGGTGCTGGCTCGCTCCAACGTGATCTTGGCGGGCTACTGGGAGCGGCCGCAGGAGTCGGCCGGGGCCCTGGCGGGCGGCTGGTTCCACACCGGTGACGGCGGCGTGATCGACGACGAGGGCTACCTGACGATCAGTGACCGCAAGAAGGATGTGATCATTACCGGCGGTGAGAACGTCTCGTCGATCCAGGTCGAGGACTGCCTGTTCGGCCACCCGGCAGTGGCCGAGGTCGCGGNGATCGGCGTGCCCGACGAGAAGTGGGGTGAGGCGATCAAAGCGCTGGTCGTGCTCGCCGAGGGCCGGACGGCGACCGAGGCGGAGCTGATCAAGCACTGCAAGGAGCGGCTCGCCTCCTACAAGGCGCCCACCTCGGTGGAGTTCCGCGACCAGCTTGCCCGCACCGCCACCGGCAAGCTGCAGAAGTTCAAGCTGCGCGCCCCGTACTGGGAGGGCCACGAGCGCCAGGTCGACTGATCCGACCGGAGCGGATCCGTCCCGTGGACGGCACCCGAGGCACCGCGCCGACCGATCCGGCACCTTACCGGTACTCTACATAGAGTGACGAATGTGGTGCGTATGGTGAGTGTGAATCGGATGCCCGGTGCGGGGGACTGTGATAAAACCTAGATGCACAATTCAAGATTATCGGATGGGCTAATATCGGGCTACCGGGCGATTCCTGTGATCGGGCGGTTGCGACAGGTGGAGACCCTTGGTATGGGGGTGCGGGGGTCGCGCGGACGGAGGACGAAGCCTCGGTTCCGCGTCGATGTCCCTGTCCGCCGGGTGTTCGTCCGTTCATCGAAATCCGGCCTGTGAGAGATGTGGGGTAGTGGTGTCGCTGCGTTCGCGCCGGTCGTGTCTGGCCGTTCCCGGCTCGTCGCCGAAGATGCTGGGCAAGGCCCAGGGGTTGCCGGCCGATCAGGTGTTCTGTGACCTGGAGGACTCGGTCGCTCCTGGCGCGAAGGAGTCGGCGCGGGCGAACGTGGTCGCGGCGCTGAACGAGGGCGCCTGGGCGGGGAAGACCCGGGTGGTGCGGGTCAACGACCTGACCACGCGCTGGACCTACCGCGACGTGATCGAGGTAGTGGAGGGCGCGGGGGCGAACCTGGACTGCGTGATGCTGCCGAAGGTGCAGTCGGCGGAGCAGGTGGCGTGGCTGGACCTGCTGCTCACCCAGATCGAGAAGGTCATGGGGTTCGAGGTGGGCCGGATCGGGATCGAGGCGCAGATCGAGNATGCGCTGGGGCTGTCGAACGTCAAGGAGATCGCGTTCGCGAGCCCGCGGATCGAGACGATCATCTTCGGCCCGGCGGATTTCATGGCGTCGGTGAACATGCCGTCGCTGGTGGTGGGAGCACTCAGTCCGGACTATCCGGGTGACCCATTTCACTACGTGCTGTTCAAGATTCTCGAGGCCGCGCGCGCCCGCGGGGTGCAGGCGATCGACGGGCCGTTTCTGCAGATCCGTGATGTGGACGGATTCCGGGCGGTGGCGGGCAGGTCCGCGGCGCTCGGGTTCGACGGCAAGTGGGTGCTGCACCCGGGCCAGATCGAGGCGGCCAACGAGATCTACGCGCCCCGGCAGGCCGACTATGACCATGCCGAGCTGATCCTGGAGGCCTATGCCTGGCACACCTCGGCCGCGGGCGGTCTGACCGGTGCGGTGATGCTCGGCGACGAGATGATCGACGAGGCGAGCCGGAAGATGGCCGAGGTCGTCGCGGGCAAGGGCCGCGCCGCGGGGATGCAGCGTACGGTGAAGTTCGAACCACCGGTCGGCTGAATCCGTCCGAGTCGGGGCGGATCGGCGCGCCGGCACCCGGCGCGTGGCCATGATGAAACCATCCCGCTGCCTGAGTGCGTTTCTGCTCTCCCCTCAGGCATCGGGGGCAGCGACAGGAGCGGAACATGGGCAGGATCGCGCAGACCGACGGTCTGACCGAAGTGCAGCGGGACATCCTTGCGGCGGTACGGACCTTCGTCGACAAGGAGATTCTTCCCCATGCGAACGACCTCGAGCATCGGGATGAGTATCCCGAGGACATCATCGAGGCGATGAAGGAGATGGGCCTGTTCGGCATCACCATCCCGGAGGAGTACGGCGGGCTCGGCGAGTCCCTGCTGACCTACGCGCTCGTCGTGGAGGAGATCGCCCGCGGCTGGATGAGTGTCTCCGGGGTCATCAACACCCACTTCATCGTCGCCTACCTGATCCTCCAGCACGGCTCGGAGGAGCAGAAACGGCGGCTGCTCCCGGTCATGGCCACCGGCGAGCTCCGCGGGGCGTTCTCGATGAGCGAACCGGGCTGTGGCTCCGACGTTTCCGCGATCACCACCCGGGCCGANCGGGACGGCGATGAATACGTGCTCAACGGCCAGAAGATGTGGCTGACGAACGGCGCCCGCGCCGGCGTCGTCGCCACCCTGGTCAAGACCGACGAGGGTGCCCAGTCGGTCTACCGGAACATGACGACGTTTCTCCTGGAGAAGGAACCTGGGTTCCGGACACACGGCGGGATCACCATCCCGGGAAAGCTGGAGAAACTCGGGTACAAGGGGGTCGAGACCACCGAGATGGTGCTGGCCGACCATCGGGTGCCCGCGTCGGCGATCCTCGGCGGCGAGGCCGGCCGGGGCCAGGGCTTCTACCAGATGATGGACGGCGTGGAGGTCGGCCGGGTCAACGTCGCCGCGCGGGCCTGCGGGATCATGATCCGGGCGTTTGAGCTGGGTATCGCCTACGCTCAGCAGCGGCGGACGTTCGGCCGGCCCATCGCGGAGCATCAGGCCATCGCGTTCAAGCTCGCCGAGATGGCGACCAAGGTGGAGGCCGGGCATCTGATGATGGTCAGCGCCGCCCGCAGGAAGGACGACGGGCAGCGCAACGACGTCGAGGCCGGGATGGCCAAGTACCTTGCCAGCGAGTACTGCCACGAGGTGACGACCGAGGCTTTCCGGATCCACGGCGGCTACGGCTACTCCAAGGAGTACGAGATCGAGCGCCTGTACCGGGAGGCCCCCTTCATGCTCATCGGAGAGGGGACCTCCGAGGTACAGAAGCGCATCATCAGCCGGGCATTGCTGAAGGAGTACCAGCTTCCGGGCTGAGGGGCCGGTGCGTCTCTGACGAGTTGAGTATGCTGTGATCAGGTGAGGGAGTTCCAAATGCAGTTCGGGCGTTACTTCGAGGAGTTCGAGGTAGGTGCGGTTTACAAGCACTGGCCGGGCAAGACGGTCACCGAGTACGACGACCATCTCTTCTGCCTGCTCACGATGAACCATCATCCGTTGCACCTGGACTCTCATTTCGCCGAGGAGACCACTCAGTTCAAACGGAACGTCGTCGTCGGGAACTACGTTTACTCCCTGCTGCTGGGAATGTCGGTGGCCGACGTATCCGGGAAGGCGATCGCCAACCTGGAAGTCGAGTCGCTACGGCACGTGAAGCCGGTGTTCCACGGTGACACGATCTACGGCGAGTCCACCGTCCTGGACAAGGTCGAGTCGAAGAGCAAGGACGACCGCGGGATCGTCACCGTCGAAACCCGCGGTTACAACCAGGACGGCGTCCTTGTCTGCATCTACCGCCGCAAGGTCATGGTGCCCAAGCGGGCCTACGGCGAGGCACGCGGCGGCGAGCAGCCTGGCCGGCCGGAACCCCGGACGGAAGGCTGAGATGGCGGGCGCGGGCCGGGCGGAGCCGAAGCGGGACCGTCCGTGGATCATCCGCACCTATGCCGGGCATTCGAGCCCGGCCGAGAGTAACGCGCTGTATCGGCGCAATCTGGCCAAGGGGCAGACCGGGTTGTCGGTGGCGTTCGATCTGCCCACGCAGACGGGCTATGACCCCGATCACGCCCTTGCCCGTGGCGAGGTGGGCAGGGTAGGGGTGCCGATCGCGCATCTCGGTGACATGCGGCGGTTGTTCGACGGGATTCCGCTGGCGCGGATGAACACGTCGATGACGATCAACGCCACCGCGATGTGGCTGCTGGCGTTGTACCAGGTGGTCGCGGAGGAGCAGGGGGCCGATCCGGCGGAGCTGGCCGGGACGACCCAGAACGACATCATCAAGGAGTATCTGTCGCGGGGGACCTATGTCTTCCCGCCGGGTCCGTCGCTGCGCCTGATCACCGACCTGATCGCCTACACGGTGGCCGAGTTGCCCCGCTGGAACCCGATCAACATCTGCAGTTATCACCTGCAGGAGGCCGGGGCCACGCCGGTTCAGGAACTGGCCTATTCCATGTGCACGGCGATCGCGGTGCTCGATGCCGTGGCCGCCGCGCGGGGGATCCCGGTGGGCCGGGCTGACGCGGTCCGGGCTGGCGCGGTCCGGGCTGGCGCGGACCGCGGGGAGCTGGAGCGGGCGGATTCGGAGTGGATGGGTGAGGTGTGTGGTCGGATCTCCTTCTTCGTCAACGCCGGAGAGCGTTTCGTGGAGGAGATGTGCAAGATGCGGGCGTTCACGGCGTTGTGGGATGAGCTGCTGACCTCCCGGTACGGGGTTCGGGAGCCGGCGCAGCGCCGGTTCCGGTACGGGGTGCAGGTCAACTCGCTGGGGCTGACCGAGGCCCAGCCGGAGAACAACATCATCCGAATTGTGCTGGAGGCGCTGGGGGTAACCCTGTCGAAGGACGCGCGGTGTCGGGCGTTGCAGCTGCCGGCCTGGAACGAGGCGCTGGGCCTGCCCCGGCCGTGGGACCAGCAGTGGTCGCTGCGCATTCAGCAGATCCTCGCTCATGAGACCGATCTGCTGGAGTATGACGATCTGTTCGCCGGTTCGGTCGTGGTGGAGAAGCGGGTCGATCAGCTCGTGGCCGCGGCCAGGGCGGAGATCGACCGGGTTCAGGAGATGGGGGGCGCCGTCGCCGCGGTCGAGAGCGGCTATATGAAGTCGCAGCTGGTGACGTCCCAGGCGGCGCGGCGGGCTCGCATCGAGAGCGGTGAGGATGTTGTCGTCGGGGTGAACCGGTTCACCGAGACCGAGCCGAATCCGCTGCTCGCCGATCTTTCCGCCGCGATCCAGACGGTCGATCCGGCGCTGGAGGAGGCGACCCGCGCGGAGCTGGCGGCCTGGCGGGCCGCCCNCGACGACCGGGCGGTGACGGAGGCGCTGCTCGGCCTGCGGACGGCGGCCGGGACGGACGCGAACCTGGTTCCCGCCACGCTGGCCTGCGCCCGGGCCGGGGTCACGACGGGGGAGTGGGGGGACACGCTGCGGGAGGTGTTCGGGGAGTACCGGGCACCGACGGGGGTCGGCGAGGCCACCGTCGCCGGTGGTGGCGGGGCCGCCCTCGACGAGCTGCGGGCCCGGGTGGCGCGCACGGGGTCCGAGCTGGGCCGTCCGGTGAAGATGCTGGTCGGTAAGCCCGGTCTCGACGGGCATTCCAACGGCGCCGAGCAGATCGCGCTGCGGGCCCGTGACGCCGGTTTCGAGGTCGTCTACCAGGGGATCCGGCTGACGCCGGCGCAGATCGTGGCCGGGGCCGTCGAGGAGGACGTGCACGTCGTCGGGCTGTCGGTGCTCTCCGGTTCCCATCTCGACCTGGTGCCCCAGGTGCTGACGGGGCTGGGGGCGGCCGGGGCGGGTGAGATCCCCGTCATCGTGGGCGGCATCATCCCCGCGGCGGACGCGGACGAGCTCGCCCGACTCGGGGTGGCCGCGGTGTTCACGCCCAAGGACTACGAGCTCACCGCCATCATCCGGGGCATCCTCGACGTCGTACGGGCCGCCAACAAGCTCGATCAGTGAGCTCGATCAGTGAGCTCGATCACCGAGCTCGATTGGTGAGCTCGATCACCGAGCTCGATTGGTGAGCTCGATCACCGAGCTCGATTGGTGAGCTCGATTAGTGAGGTGGCCGTGACGGTTGGGGATGGTACCCGGGTGGGCTCGTCGATCGAGTCGGTGACCGAACTCGTCACCGCCGCCGTCGCGGGCAACCGCCGCGCGGTGGCGAGGCTCATCTCCATGGTCGAGGACGGTTCGCCGTACCTGCAGCGAACCGAGCAGCTGCTGATGCCTCGCACCGGGGGCGCGCAGGTGATCGGCCTCACCGGGGCGCCGGGGGTNGGCAAGTCCACCTCCACCTCCGCGCTGGTGGGCGCCTATCGGGCTGCGGGCCGGCGGGTCGGCGTGCTGGCCGTCGACCCCTCGTCCCCGTTCACCGGCGGCGCGCTGCTCGGCGACCGGATCCGGATGGTCGAGCACGCCACCGATCCGGGCGTCTTCATCCGCTCGCTGGCGACGCGCGGAAGTCTCGGCGGCCTGTCGACCGCCACGCCCCAGGCCCTGCGGGTTCTCGACGCCGTCGGGTTCGACGTCGTCCTGATCGAGACCGTCGGGGTGGGACAGGCCGAGGTGGACATCGCCGCCCTGGCGGACACCACGCTCGTCCTGGTCGCCCCAGGGATGGGGGACGGCGTCCAGGCCGCCAAGGCGGGCGTTCTGGAGATCGCCGACGTGCTGGTGGTCAACAAGGCCGACCGGCCGGGTGCGGACCGGACGGTCAACGAGCTCACCGCCATGCTCCGGATGGGCGGTGCCGGCCGCGGGGAGGACGACCGGCGTCCGCAGGTCGTGCGGACGGTCGCCGCCACCGGGCAGGGGGTGGCCGAGCTCGTCGAATCGATCGAGGCCCATCGGGACTGGCTGCTGCGCACGGGGCAGCTGCAGCGCCGACGGCGTCGGCGCGCGGTCGACGAGATCTCGCGGATCGCCTTCGCCCGGCTGCGGGAGCGGATCGGGGACCTGCGGCCCGGAGCCGCGATCGACCAGCTCGCCGACGAGGTCGTCGCCGGCGGACTCGACCCCCACACCGCGGCCGATCGTCTCCTCGACGAGGCACTCGCCGCTCAGGCCGCCGTTGGCCTGGCCGCCGGTCACACCGGTGCGGTGAAACCGACCAGGTAACCGCGGTCGTGGCAGCAGCGGCAGGGGTCGATCACCAGCACGGTCCGGACCTGACCGGCCCGGAAGCCCGCCACATGAGACACCGTGCGGCATCGACCATGGCAGGTCGGGCAAATGGTGTTCGGCTTGGCGTCCACGTGACGGTACCTTCCCGGGATGACGGGACATAACCTCGGGGCGGCCTCCGTACCTCGGGGCACCCCCGTACCTCGGGGCACGCGGTGTCGGGCGAGTTCACGTTCTCGGGTCGAAGGCCGAGACGGCGGCCAGCTGCTCGAACAGCGCGCGTTCCCGGGCGGTCAGGGCCGGCGGCACCGCCACGCGCACCTCGGCGTGCAGGTCGCCGGGCGGGCCGGTGGGGTTGGGTAGGCCGGCGCCGCGTAGGCGCAGCCGCCGGCCGCTGGACGATCCTGCCGGGACGCGCACCTTGATCTCGCCGCCGGGGGTGGTGACCGGGACCCGGGCGCCCAGGGCGGCCTCCCAGGGGGTGACCGGCAGCGGGACGTTGATGTCTCGTCCGGACAGCCGGTAATACGGATGCGGCGCGATCTTCACGTGTAGGTAGAGGTCGCCGGGCTGGCCGTGCCTGCTGCCGCGGCCGCCTTGGCCGGCCAGCCGGACGCGCTGGCCTTCGACCACCCCCCGCGGGATGGTGACCTGGTAGCTGCGTGGGCTCCCGCCGGGGCCGGCGAGGGTGATCTGACGCCGCCCGCCCCGGTAGGCCTCCTCGACGGTCAGCTCGAGCTCGGCTTCCTGGTCGGCGCCGGGGATCGGCCCGGTCGCGCCGTGGGCCCCGAACAGATCACCGAACAGGTCACCGAAGATGCTCCCGCCGAGGCCCGCGCCACCGGGGCCGGCGCGTCCGAAACCCCTGTCGGCGAAGTCTGCGAAGTCGGTGCCATCGGCGAAGTCGGCGCCGCCGAAGCTCGGTTCGGCCCGGACCCGGCCGGTGCGGCTCCAGCCCCGGCCGGCCTGGCCGAAGTCCGGCCCGGCGGTCACCCGTCCGTCGTAGTCCTCGGGGATGCGCCGGAAGTCCGCGCCGAACCGGTCGTAGCGCGCCCGCGTCTTCGGGTCGGACAGCACGCGGTACGCCTCACCGATCTCCTTGAACCGCTCCTCCGCCTCCGGGCCGCGGTTGACGTCGGGGTGGTAACGGCGGGCGAGGCGGCGGTAGGCCTGCTGGNTCTCCTCGGCGCTCGCGCCCCGGCCGACACCGAGAAGCTGGTAGTAGTCCTGGGCCACGGCCGGTCACTCCGCGGGCCCGCCGGTGCCGCCCGGGTCCGGGCCGATCTCGCCTGGTTGCCGGGCGCCGCCGGGCGGTTCGCCCGGAGGGCGGCTGACGGCGACTCCGGCGGGGCGTAGCTGCCGTCCGGTGTCGCCGTAGCCGGGGCGGATCACGGCCACCACCGTGCCGGCTGGGACGTTCGGTTCCTCGACGGCGGCCAGCGCCTCGTGCCGGGTCGGATCGAACGGCACCCCGACCTCGTCGTGGCGCGGGTAGCCGAGCCGGGCCAGCACGTCCACGGCCTGGTCCCGGACCGTCCGGACACCCGCCACGAGCGAGGTGGGGTCGGCGTCGGCGTGGGTGAGCGCGAGGTCGAGATGGTCGAGGACCGGCAGCCAGGCGGCCGCCGCGTGGGCCCGTTCGGCCGCCCGATCCCGCTCCAGCTCCCGGACGGTCCGTTTACGCAGGTTGTCCAGGTCGGCGGCGGCCCGCCGCCACCGGTCGGTCAGCTTGTCCACCTGCATGGCGAGCGCCACACTGTCCAGGACCGTCTCGGTCGGGAGATCGTCCGCGCCGACGGGGCCGGCGTGGGCGGTGGCCTCTCCGCTACTCCGGTCCACGGTCTGGTCGGTGGTCTGGTCGGCGCCGTGGCCGGTCCGGTCTGGGCGCTGTTCGCGCGGCATGTCGTTCGCCATCATGGGTCGGTCTCGGTTGGCATGGGTCAGCCCCGGTCGAACTCGGCGTCTACCACGTCGTCGCCGTCAGGGCTGCCGCCGCCAGGGGTGCCGCCGCCAGGTGGTGGCTGTGGGCCGCCCGGGGCGGTGTCGGTCGGGCTGCCGCCGGTTCCCTCGGTGGGGGCGGCCTGGCCGGTTCGGGCGGCGGCCAGGCCGTGGTAGATCTGTTGGAGATCCGAGGTCAGGGCGCGGACCCGGTCCACCGGAGCCTCCTCTTTGATGGCCTGGCGGGCGTCGGCGACCAGCAGGTCGGCGCGGGCCTTCTCGTGGGGCGGGGCGGCGTCACCGAGTTCGGCCAGCAGCCGTTCGACGCGGTAGGCGACCGAGTCCAGCTCGTTGCGGGCGTCGATTGCGGCGCGTAGCGCCTGGTCGGTGGTGCGGTTACGCTCCGCCTCGGTGATCATCCGTTCGACCTCCTCCTTGGGGAGGTTGGAGGTCTCACTGATCGTGATCGACTGCTGGGCTCCGGTGTCCTTGTCGCGGGCGGTGACGTTGAGGATGCCGTTGGCGTCGATGTCGAAGGTGACCTCGACCTGCGGTTCGCCGCGGGGCGCCGGGCGGATGTTTTCCAGGCGGAAGCGGCCGAGTACCCGGTTGTCGGCGGCGCGTTCGCGTTCGCCCTGCAGTACCACGATGTCCACGGCCGGCTGGTTGTCCTCCGCGGTGGAGAACACCTCGGAGCGTCGCACCGGGATCGTGGTGTTGCGTTCGACGATTTTCGTCATCAGGCCGCCGCGGGTCTCCACCCCGAGGGAGAGCGGGGTGACGTCGAGCAGGAGCACGTCGGAGACTTCGCCCTTGAGCACCCCGGCCTGGATCGCCGCGCCCAGGGCGACGACCTCGTCGGGGTTGACGCTCATGTTCGGTTCCTTGCCGCCGGTCAGCCGCCGGACCAGTGCCTGCACCGCGGGCATCCGGGTGGCGCCGCCGACGAGGATCACCTCGTCGAGGTCGTCGGCACTGATCTTGGAGTCCTCCATCGCCTGGCGGACCGGTCCCATGGTCCGTTCGACCAGGTCGGCGGTGATCTGTTCGAAGGTGGAGCGCATGACCGTGGCGGTCAGGTGCCGCGGCCCGGTGGCGTCGGCGGTGATGAACGGCAGGTTCACCTGGGNCTGGGTGACCGCGCTCAGTTCGACCTTGGCCTTCTCCGCGGCCTCGAACAGCCGTTGCAGTGCCTGGGGGTCCCGGCGCAGGTCGATGCCCTGTTCCCGGTGGAACCCGTCGGCGAGGTAGTCGACCAGCCGGCGGTCGAAGTCGTCCCCGCCCAGGTGGCTGTCCCCGGCNGTGGCCCGGACCTCGACCACCCCGTCGCCGACGTCGAGGATGCTCACGTCGAACGTGCCGCCGCCGAGATCGAAGACCAGGACGGTCTCGTGGCCCTTCTTGTCCAGCCCGTACGCCAATGCGGCGGCGGTCGGCTCGTTGATGATCCGCAGCACGTTCAGGCCGGCGATCCGGCCGGCGTCCTTCGTCGCGGTGCGCTGCGCGTCGTTGAAGTAGGCCGGCACCGTGATGACCGCTTCGGTGACCTTCTCGCCCAGGTTCCGCCCAGCGTCGTCGGCCAGCTTGCGCAGCACCAGCGCGCTGATCTCCTCCGGCGCGTAGAGCTTGTCCCGGATTCTGAACCGGGCGGCGCCCTCCGGGCCCGGGACGACGTCGAAGGCGACCGCTTTGGCCTCCTCGGTCACCTCGTCATAGCGGCGGCCGATGAACCGCTTGGCCGAGTAGATCGTGCCCTTCGGGTTCAGGATCGCCTGCCGTCGCGCCAGCTGCCCGACCAGGCGTTCACCGCTCTCGGTGAACGCCACCACCGACGGTGTCGTCCGCGCACCCTCCGCGTTCGGGATGACCCTCGGCTCGCCACCCTCCCAGGCGGCGATCACCGAATTGGTCGTCCCCAGATCAATGCCGACTGCCTTCGCCATCGAATGCTCCTCCAGAAGCGAACCTCACACATATGACGAATCGGGCGTTCCCACGCCGTGAGCAGGCTTCACGCGGATAAACCGGCCCCACAGCAGGGAACCTGTCCAGGATTTGCCCAGCAAAACGCATTGCCTACGGAGTATCGCTTGTCGGCAGGCGAAGGAAGAGATCACGAAAAGGCCTTGATCGCCAGTAGGTCCTGATTGCCAGGGGAGCTGGAGCACCGGGAGAGCTGGAGCACCGGGAGAGCTGGAGCACCGGGAGAGCTGGCAGAGCCACACCGGTCGGGGCCGGGCCGGGGCAGGATCGGGCCGGGTCAGGACAGGGACCGGGGGCCTGAGCCCGGCAGGACGGGCAGCACCGGGCAGCGCCGCTTTCTGGCCCTACAGCCGATTTCTGGCCNACAGCCGGCTGCAGCCGGGTGTCTCTCGGCCGCGGCCCGCAGTTTTCGGGCCGGCGAGGCAGGGGTAGAGGCAAGGCATAGTCAATTGGACGCAAAGGTGATAGCCGGCCGGCCTGGCCGGAAGGAGTGAGGATCATGACACTACCCGTACGACGCGGAGAAGGCCTGGGAACGCTGGCACGGTGGGATCCGTTCCGGGAGATCGAGGACGCCTGGACCCGCATGGGCAATCTGCTCGGCGACGTCATAGGCGGCGTCGAGGGCCGTCCGGCGCGGTTGCTGGGCGGCATGGTGCAGCCGGTCGACATTGAGGAGACCGAGGACGCGTTCGTGATCGATCTCGATCTTCCCGGGGTGCGCCGGGAGGACATCTCCGTGGACCTGCGTGACAACGAGCTGTTCGTCACCGGTGAAATCAAGGAGCGGGAACGCACGGGAGTACTGCGCCGCCGTAGCCGCCCGGTGGGCCGGTTCGAGCACCGCATCGCCGTGCCGGGTGACATTGATCCGGAATCGGTGCACGCCACCCTGGCCGACGGAGTACTCACCATCCGGCTGGCGAAGGCCAAGCGGAGCCAGCCCAAGCACATCGAGATCAGCACCGGCCCCGAGGGCCAAGGCACCGGCCCCGAGGGCCAAAGCTGACTGAGCGCCTGGTATACAACTGAGCGCGCCTGGTACCCGGACCCGCCAGCGCGCCCTCCACCGGGACCCCGGCAGACCCGGCCTGTCCAGCCGGTCGGCTTGCCCCGCCAGCAGGCGATACCGACGATTTGTAATTAAGGTTTTGCATGTCGCGAGGATGGGCCTGCGATGTTTGCGGAGTCCGGTCGCGTTCTGCTTCAGGGGAACTATCATGCCAAAGATCATCGCTTACGAGGAGGAAGCACGGCGCGGGCTGGAACGTGGCATGAACCAGCTGGCCGGCGCCGTGAAGGTGACGCTCGGTCCGAAGGGGCGCAACGTCGTCCTGGAGAAGAAGTGGGGCGTTCCCGCCATCACCAATGACGGCGTCTCCATAGCCAGGGAGATCGAGCTCGAAGATCCGTATGAGAAGATCGGTGCCGAGATGGTCAAGGAGGTCGCCAAGAAGACCGACGAGGTGGCCGGCGACGGCACCACGACGGCGACCGTTCTGGCGGAGGCACTGGTCCATGAGGGCCTGCGGAACGTGGCCGCGGGCGCGAACCCGATCGCCCTCAAACGTGGCATCGAGCTGGCTGTCGAGCGGGTCTGTGGGGAACTGGCCAATCTGTCCAGGGAGCTGGAAACCAAGGATCAGATCGCCTCAACGGCCTCGATCTCGGCCGGCGGGGACACCGCGATCGGCCAGATCATCGCCGAGGCGATGGACAAGGTCGGCCGGGACGGCGTCATCACCGTCGAGGAGAGCAACACCTTCGGCCTCGAGCTGGAGCTCACCGAAGGTATGCGTTTCGACAAGGGCTACATCTCGCCGTACTTCATCACTGATCAGGAGCGGATGGAGTGCGTCCTGGAGGACCCCTACATCCTGGTCGCCAACATCAAGATTTCGCTGGTCAAGGACCTGCTCCCGCTGTTGGAGAAGGTCATGCAGGCCGGCAGGCCGCTGCTGGTCATCGCCGAGAACGTTGAGGGGGAGGCCCTGGCGACCCTGGTCGTCAACAAGATCCGCGGTACGTTCCGGTCCGTGGCCGTGAAGGCGCCGGGTTTCGGCGAGCGGCGCAAGGCCANGCTCGGCGATATCGCCGTTCTGACGGGCAGTCAGGTGATCAGTGAGGAGGTTGGTCTCAGGCTGGAGAACGCCGACCTCGACCTGCTTGGCCGGGCCCGCAAGGTTGTCGTTACCAAGGATGACACGACCATTATCGAGGGCGCCGGCGACCCGGGCCGGATCGCCGGTCGGGTCAGCCAGATCCGTAGCGAGATCGAGAAGTCGGACTCCGACTACGATCGCGAGAAGCTGCAGGAGCGGCTGGCCAGGCTCGCCGGTGGCGTGGCCGTCATCAAAGCCGGCGCGGCCACCGAGGTCGAGCTCAAGGAGCGTAAGCACCGCATCGAGGACGCGGTCCGCAACGCGAAGGCCGCCGTTGAGGAGGGCATCGTCCCCGGCGGTGGGGTGGCTCTGCTGCTGGCCTCGGGGGCTGTCTTCGACGGGCTGGAGGTGGCTGAGGACGAGCGGACCGGGGCCGAGATGGTGCGCCGCGCGTTGACCGAGCCGCTCCGGCAGATCGCGGTCAATGCCGGCCTGGAAGGCGGCGTCGTGGTCGAGAAGGTCCGCAACCTGCAACCGGGGTGGGGGCTGGACGCCGCCACCGGCGAGCACGTCAACATGCTCGAGGCCGGGATCATCGACCCGACCAAGGTCACCCGCTCCGCCCTGCAGAATGCCGCATCCATCGCCGGGCTGTTCCTCACCACCGAGGCCGTCGTTGCCGAAAAGCCAGAGGAAAAGGAAACCGCGGCAGCGCCAGCTGGTGGGGGTGGCCTGGAGTACTGAAAAAATCGGAATGCGAGCTGATCGGAGCCGACCGACGGTGACTGGTACAGCCGGATCGGGTTGTCCGGAGGGCATCGGTGAGAGGACGCGGGCTGAAACGCCTCCGCTCCGTCCAACCGTCGGAGCCGGGCACGCCCCCGTCCAGAGCATCTGCCGTGGCCACCACGAACTCGGGACCGATGCCGACCCGTTGCCGCAGTTATCAACTGCCTTCACCGAGTTCGCCCACGCCGTCTGATCATCGTGTTCCACCTGGGTGTCAGCATGCGGTGGCCCTCTGTGACGGGATGTTGACGATCAGATCTTCCTCGTCCCGTACAGAAGGCCACCTTTATGGGGCGACACGTCGGCTATCTCGAAGGTTGACATCGGAAACATGCGGAAGCCCACCGGTGCTCGACGCGCGGCGGCGGTCATCACGAATCCCGCGAATACCCAGAAAGCCAGGTGACCACGGCGGTCTCGTGCCCAGGTCACGCATCATTCAGAGCGAGGCAGCCCCGCTGCAACTACCAAGTTCGAGGGTTTGGACCGCTACTTGTCGGAACTCGACGCGTACCGATCGTGAACATGGTGATGGCCTGGCCGGACGGTGAGATGGTAGGTGATATCTGCGGAGAAGGGGCCGGTGATGTCGGATCGTCCGGTTCCACCGAAGGTGATCGTGTGGCGGCCCGGCGCAAGTGGCTTGAGGAGTAGGTAGATGCCGTCAGCCACGGCAGGCGTGTAGATGCCCGCCGGGGCATTGAAGATGTTGTCATCGGGGAGCGTGATGCTGAACGGATGCGCGCACCGGTGGACGGGTCCGGCGCAAGCCCGGTACCTTCGCAGCTTTCCTACTGGTATGCCATCGACGCTGGCGTGGAGGTTGGCGAACGACAAGCCTGCCTCCATCTCGCGCCACAGCTCCCGGGCCGTGCGATTTTCCCCGGGGTTGTTGGCGTCGAAGACGTTGACGAGCGGAAAGAAGAGTGCCTTGCCCGCGGGTACCGTGCAATCGTTTCGAACGACTTTTTCGCCACCGAAGGCGCCGACCAGGAAGAATACCGAGCCAGATTGGCCCACGTTACACAACGCGCCAGTTGGGTCAATCAGCGGGTTCGTGGTGGTTGGCTGCGCCAGTGCGTACTGCCACCATGCCGCCGACCAGGCACCATAGCTCTTCCCAAATACGCGTGCCCCCGGGGGCACGACACCCGGGTTGCCCGACGCCGCGTTAGCGGCCGGAGCCGAGACTATCGTCAGCGCCAGGGCCGCGACGAGCGCTGGCAGCAGGCGCCGAATTCTGGTAATATCGACCATGATTCACCTCTACCGAGAGTCTTATGGATCATGATTGCGGTCTTGCCGTAAGGTGCGATGATCGTCGTTCCCCACGGCAGTCAGCCTGGAGCCTCCGGTAGCCGATACAGAATGTCAATCACCGATCCATCATGGTTTCTCGACGGTGGATGAGGGACGCCAGATAGAGGCGGACGAATGACGCTGGGCGGGGTCAAATGGCAACTCCACGCTGTTCGTGAGCTGATCGAAGAAACGAAAGAGTGGCGGTCTCGGNAGAANATTTNNGTCTAATTNATGTGTAAATTTGATACCACGTAATGGCATTTCGACCCGGTTTTCCTCCGGGGATTCCGGACTGCTTGCTGTGTGCTTGCAAGATGTTTGCGCTTGCTATTGTGATCTTGCCGTGCGCCCGGACCATGATCGGCAACATCCCGTGGTAGGCCCCCATCGACGGCTCGACGGGCGGTGTGGGCGAGAAAAGAGGCTCGCTGACCGGTCCAACTCGGTCGACCGCGGCGGTCAGCCTTCCGGGGTGTTCCCGGTGCCGGGCACGGGTCCGCCGAACTGCCGACGGAAGGAACCGAGCAGGTGGTCGAGGCCCCAGAGGAACTGGTCCCGGGTGCCGGTCGAGCCGAGCAGATCGGCCACGGCCTCGGCTGCCAGCAGGTGTCCCCAGAGGTAGACGAACATCGTGCAGATGATCCTGTTCGCGTCCTCCGGTCCGATACCGGCGTCGATGAGCAGATCGTGCAGGAAGCTCGCGTTGCGTACCGCGGAGGGGCTGCCGGCCATCTGCCGACCCATGTGTGCCGCGAGCCCCGGGTAGGCGGCGGCAACGTCATGCGCGCTGGTGAAGCAGCGCCCTAGGCGGTCGGCCCAGTCGCCGGTCTCGGGGCCTGGAAGGTCGATGCGGCCGAGCGCGTCGTCAACGACGCGCTCGACGATGAGATTCTTGGTGGGGAAGCGTCGGTAGATCGCGGGGGCCGTAACGCCGAGCTCCGCGCACAGGGGTCGGACCGTGAGATGGTCGAGCCCGTCGCGCCGAGCGATCGTGTCGGCCGCCGCGATGATCTGCTCGCGGGTGNCCGCCNGGGGACGCATAGCGTCNTTTCTNCCCGCCGCGAGACGGTGGTTCTACCTGGCGCGAGGTCCTGACAGTGGCCCGCCGCCGCGGACCCCTGGATCGGGTGGAGGCGGTTCCGAGGGCATGTCCGGCACGGGCCTGGCGTCGTACCGGTCCGGGACGAACAGCCCTCGTCCCGTCGGCCGCGCCGGCCGAAGGTAGAGGTACGGCCCGCCGTAGGAGGCCGGGACGAGAGAGGAGGAGATCATGATGATGGTCTGGGGTGGGTACAACTGGGGTTGGGGTAGTTGGCTGCTGATGACGTTCAGCATGGTCGTGGTCTGGGGGCTGCTCATCGGGGCGCTGATCGCCCTGCTGCGCGCCGGTCTCGACCGGCGATCGGGGACGTTGGCCGGACGGCCTGTCAACGGGTCGGCCCAGCGGATCCTGGCTGAGGGCTACGCCCACAGTGACCTCGACAAGGGCCGCGGTGACCTCGGCGAGGAGGGGTACCCTCACCCGGGCGCGCCGCGGGACCGGCGCAACCCGACCNGTCTCGCCAAGGTCGGTTGAGCACATTCTGGAGGTCAGAGTCACCGCAGGTTCTGGTGCCCCGCCCGGCCGCCCGCGACATCTCGGGAACCATTCTGGGAAGGGAACGCGGACCTACTGGGCACCGGCGAGTCTGGGTGCGCCGGCCCGGGGCAGGCACCGCGCTCCACCATCACTATCAGACTGGCATGTCCGCCGCCGCTCGGCGAATTCCGGCACTGCGCGTCCGGGGCTCAGGAAGGCCCAAAGCGAAGAATGAACCAGTCGGCGGCCTCGCAGGCCACTCTGTGGAGCTCTAATGCTTTCCTGACTCCGACGCTTTCGTTGAGGCCGTGGGCGATCCTGTTCCGCCGATCGACTAACGTGGCCAGCTCGCGGCGCAGCCGACCGTCGTCCGCGTCGAGCAGTGCGCTCAGCTCCTGGCGCAGGCCTTGGTCGAAGCGCCCGGCCAGGGTCTCGAGCGCCGCAGGCGTCGGGTTCTGCGTCCGCTCCAACCAGCCAAGCGAGAAGTTCCTGACGTGGCCGTAGGACAGCCTGCTGGTGTAGGCGCGGAATGTCCCCGCCACGGTCTGCTCCAGATATCCGCAGCTTCGGATCACCAGTAGTCGCGCAAGCCAGGAAACGACCTCCTGATTATCCGCAACTCTTGCCTGATCTTGTACCAGTGCAGCTAGCTCGGACAGGCGGTCTAAAATAATTCTGGTCTCAGTCGGCGGCCAGGTCTCGGCGCGTTCTCGCCTGCTCATGTCAGATGCGGGAGAAAGCTCTCGTTGCCAGCGCCAGGCGCATCCGCACACTCTCCTCGTCGGCCGTTGCGCGCGTGGTCACGTAATCCAGGTCGGGTTCGTTGAGGAGCGCGTCGATGGCGCGGCTGACCTCAGCTGCGGTCGGTTCGCTACCGGCATCAAGCCTACGGGCCAATCCTACCAAAAGCGCCTCGGTGAGAGCCGCATTGAGCTGACGCCCCCGGCCGCGAATGGCGCTTCTTCCGGCCTCCTCCAACACAAGCTGTGCTGCCCTGTCGAATCGTTTTTCGATCAACTCGGCGTCCAGTTCGTTCAGTCGGCGGTGAGCGCCAACAAAATCGTTCAGGTATTTCTTGAGGGGGCGCTTATAGCTACCCGGTGACACGTAGAGGGCGATGAATCTGAGCACGATCTCCTGATCGCGTAGCCGTGGTGATGGCGGCCCGTAGAGAGCGCGCCACGCCGGGTTTTCGTTCAGAGCGGTGAGGAACTTGATGAACTCGCCTGCATAGAGCGCCACGCGAATCTCGTGCGGCGTGAGCTGCGTACCGCCCGAGTTCAGCCGCTCGAAGATCTGATAAACGCCGTCGAGTGACTCGCGGGTGCCGTCGGTTTTGACTATTGTCGCCTGGATGAAGGTATTGTCGAGCGTGCGACGCTGTTCGGGTGAAAAAGTTTGATAGGTCAGCCCCTGGAATCTGGCGGCCACGTTCTGAAGTGCGAACTCGCGCCCGTTGATGCTGCCATTATAGAAGAGGCTCAGGGTCTTTATCCGCTGCTGTCCATCAAGAACGAGATAGCGGCGGTCCTGTTGTTGGACAAGGAATATACCCGGAATGGGGNATCCGAGCAGTAGGGACTCGATGAAACGGTCCATCTGCGAACGCTTCCAAACGAACTCGCGCTGGAAGCCGGCTGTCTCGATGCCGGGATCATCATTGCCAAAGGACGGCACTATTATGTCGCCCCGATCGTGCCGACGGACCAGACCCTCGACGTCGAAGTCGGTGCCGCTGTAGCTGATCTGCGGAGGGTCGGGGTCCACCTCCTGAAGCTCGGCCCTGTCGTCGTCGCGCAGGTCCTCGGAGTCGCTGTCGTTGCCAGCTTGCTCAGCCAGCTCGGTCACCCCCTCGGAAAGCCGTGCGACATGGTGCCGAGTCAGTAAGAACTCAGGGCAGGCCGCCAAGTGGGACCGTCCAGCGCGGGTGGCGGGAGCCTTCGCCGAGTCGACCAGCCCACGTGGCCAAGCTGTCGCACAGGATACCACCATCGACACACTGGCGAAGTCGTGGCACCTCAGGGTCGATCCGACGGAGCCGCGTAGGCCGGCTCGGTTCGAACCTGCTGGTCAGATCTGCTCAGGGCGGCTTGGCCCAGAATGGTCATCGGGTGCGACCACAGGAGCGATTCGTGGCGTTCTCCTGAATGTGGCGCAGGCGGATGGCATGCTGTGGAGATGGGGGTGATTTGCCGTTGTGATCTCACGGGATCGGCGGGGAAGCGGCTTGGTCCAGTTGCGGCCGACCGAACGCCGTCGCGCATCCAAGGTCCGCGGGGTTTGATGATGCAGGTCGCTACCGTAGTCAACTCCAAGGGCGGTGTCGGGAAGACGACTCTGACGGCCAACGTCGGTGCGGAGCTTGCGCGTCGAGGACGTCGTGTTCTCCTGCTCGACCTGGACTTTCAGGCCAGCCTGACGCACTCCTTCTATCGGCCGGCGGACGTCGAGCGACAGATTGACCGGCGAACCGTCGCGGACTGGTACATGGCAGCTGGTCGTCGAGGGGCTGGGCCAGACCTCATGCGGTACGTCTCCTGGCCGCAGGAAGTTCGGGCGCATACCAGGAGAAACGGCGGTGAGCTTGCAATTGTGGCTTCCGCCCCGAAGCTTGAGGGCGTTGCTGCCAGGCTCGGTGTAGAACTCGGTGACCCCAGTTCACGCCGCTATCAGGATCGTCACCGCCGAGTAGTGATGCGACTGGCCGATGGCCTACGGCTGCTCCGCCGTGAGGGATTCGACTACGTGCTTATCGACTGCCGGCCGGATTTTGAGATACTCACTCGATCTGCGATCGTGGCCAGCGAAGGGGTTCTGGTCCCTGCGCAGCCGGAGAGGCTGGCTACCTTCGGTATCCGTCATCTGACCGAAAGACTTACCGACTTCAAGAAGAATAACTTCGAGATCCTTGGATGGTCTCCCTCCGGCGAGAACCGAGTGGAAGACCTGGCGCCTGCCTTTCTAGGTGTTGTGTTCACTCGAGTAAGGCATGGGGGTGGGGGGCCCGGACCCACCCCCTCGAGCCAGCGGGTTATCGACGAGGTTCGCCGCCTCTTCCCTACATTTACTGCGATGATGCGCGAGAGCCTGGATTTCCAGACGGGTGTCGACAGGCTCCTGCCAGCGGTGTTCGGACTACGTCCCGACATAGCAACAGAAATCCGTGCTTTAGTTGACGAATTCGAGAGCAGGATTGGACCGTGAGCTGATGGCTGAAGGCATGACGGCCGTCCTCGCAGTGCTGGAGAGGGTCTCGGCGCTCATCCGGAGTTTCGATGATCAGACCGTGGTTGAGCTAGCTGCTGGCCGGCTCGTCCTCACGGTGCAGCGAGCGCCTGACCGGCCGGTCCTCGGCGCCGACGTAGTCGGGGAACGGACCACCAGTCCGCCGGCGCCCGAAAGCGTGCCGCGGGGGAGGGTCGGCACGATCAAGGACGGATCGACAGTCGTGGCTGGTCAACCTGACTCCGCGTCCGTACGCCAACGCCTCGATGAGATGGGTAGCCGCGAGGAGGCGCACATGTTCCTTGAGGGGATCGCCAGGAACAAGCAGATCCTCCAGCGGATCGGCCGAGATCTCGGAGTTCGGGTGAGTCTGGGGCGCCGACGTGACGAAATGATTGACATGATCGTCAACTCCGCGGTGGGAGTCCGCCTCGACCAGGATGGTATCGGCAGGCGGGTCACGTCCTTGTGATTGGCCAACGCCCAATGGCCGTAGGTTAAGTGATCCCTTGGAGGTTTGAGGGAGGGTTGGTCACCGGAAATCGAGGCAGTGAAGTTCGAGACGGCGGGTGACGCGCCGGGTGGGTGGATCGTCGGTTGTGCGGCGGGGGTAGTCGCTGTGCCGGCGGGTCTTGCGGGGTGCGGTGCGGTCGGGGCGGTCACGGATGGCCAGGCGCGGGTCGCAGATCTCAAGGAGGAACGCGAGGAGTGCCTGTTCAGGGGGGGAAAGCCGCGGTCCCGATGGAATCGGACGCGGCGGTGAGGGCCCGACGGAAACTGATCCTGTCGGGTGGGGTGCCGGTGGTGTCGGCAGCGACGCCGATGAGGCGGGCGAGTGCCTGGTGGACGGCGAACAGGGCCCACATCTCCTGGGCGACGCCTTCGGGGTCCTTGCTGCGCAGGACGGGTCGGCCTTCACCGAGATCGGTCTTGTGGTGGCCGATCACGGTCTCGCATCCCCACCTGGTCGGGTAGGCGCGGGCCAGGTCGAGCATGGACCATTCCTCGGGGTCGAGCAGGTCGGTGACCAGACAGAACAGCTCTGAGCTGCTCTCGTCGCCGCCGGCGGTGGTGGAGTGCACGGTGTACTCGATCACCCGCATCGTCAGTGGTGGTCCCTCGCTTCCGCGGGGAGGTGTCAGCTCGGCGAGGTAGCTGCCATCGTCGAGGACGTGGACCGGGGCCAGCGTGAAGGTCGCCTTCGCCCGCCACAGCAGGTGCGCCCCGGTCGCCAGGACCTCGCCGGCGAGCCGGTGGGACAGGAAGTTACGGTCCGCCAACGTGAGCATGCCCGGGCCCAGCTGCCCCAGCAGGTCACGGGCCAGCGCCGGCTCGCCGGTGTTCCACGGGCCGAACGACGCCCCCAGCAGGGCACCGGTGGCGGCCTCGGCGGCGATGACCCAGCGAACCTTCGGGAACGGCGCCGGCCCACCGGCGTTCGACGGCCCGGGGAAGAACGCCCGGTTGGCCTGCGTGTCCGGCAGATCGCAGGTCGACCCGTCGATCTGCACCAGCCGCAGGCCGTGCAGGAACACCCCGGCCTGGCCCTCGACACCGACCGGCCCCGCGGCGTGCTCGAACAGCATCCGCACCGGATCCGACCCGATCCGTGCCCGCGCCTCGCCCAGCGACGGGCTTGCCGGCAGCGACCAACCCGCCCCACCCGCCCCACCCGCGGCCAACACAGCCGCCCGGCGCTGGAAGTGCAGCCCGCTGGTCAACCGGGCCAGCACCTGCACATAGCCACAGTTCCGGCCCCGGAACAGCCACAACGCCAACACGAAGTACACCACCAGCCACGACGGCAACAGCCGGCGGCGAACCTCCGCGGTGTCGGTCACCGCCAACACCCGGTCCACCAGCTCCGGTGGGTACACCCGCGTCAACACACCCACCGTCACCCGGTCCGGCAACCAGCCCTCCGGCGACAGCCCCTCACTCCCGTCATGCCCCACCAGCCAAGCCTACCCCACGACGATCACTTAACCTACGGCCATTGGGCCCTGGCCACCTTCCTCCCCGAGATCTCGCAACCCGCGACGTTCGTCCGGGACCGCCCCGACCGCGCCAGTCCCCGCAAAACCAAGAAAACCGGCGACTTCCCTGCCCGAAAACTCGGCGAACCCGCCGTGGTCACCGTCACCCGCCGCATCGAACTTCACTGCCTCGAACCACGACGATCACCTTAAAGCAGCGCTATTGGGTCGACTGGTCCTCCAAGTTTCGGTTGATCCCCCCTTACCCGGGCGACGGAGCGAGCGCCGGAGAAGAGCACCCGGCCGGCGGGTTTAGCCCGGCCGGTCCGCGCCGCGTTCAGCCCATCGAGCAGCCGGGCGCGGGCGGNGGCGACGTCGGCGGCGGACAGGTCGTGGAGGTCGATCCAGGCGCGGGTGCCGGCCAGGCCGAGGTCGAGACCGCGCGGGTCGATGATCATGATGGGGACTACCAGCCGCCGCTGGCCCGATATGTCGGCCGCCCACACTGCCTGCCATTCCACAGGCAGAGGTCAGGTAATCGGCGGACAGCACCCAAGATGTGAGAGCAGGGTCCACCGCGCACCGCACAGCCTCGCATCGAGACCAGGTCCGCCGCGTGACTCCCGCCGTAACGACGGCAACGCGCGCCGTCGGCGGGCTCGCCACCGCCCGAGTGGTGCTCGCCAACAGCCCCGCCGAGATCCAGGTCAGTGTCACGGCTGACGTGCCCCGGCTCTGGCAGGCCAGGTCGCACCTCGGCCCCTCCGAGGCATTTTTCGGGCATCCCGATGAGGCGTACCGGCCGCGGGGTCGGGCACAATCTTCCCAGAGGAGGTGGGCATGCATCCGCTGATCGAGACCAGGCAAGCGGAGATCCAGGGACTCTGCCGTCGGCTCGGCATCCGCCGCCTCGACCTCTTCGGCTCCGCGACCAGCGATGCGTTCGACCTCGACAGCAGCGACGTCGACGTCCTCGTCGAGTTCGACGCCGGCCGCGACGGATTCGACTACTACGGCACCTACTTCGCCCTCAAAGAGGGACTCGAATGCCTGCTGGGCCGTGCCCGCTTTCCAGGCAACNGGCTCAAGCGAGCCCTGTGGGCTTGCGGGTGGGCAGAAGCGCTGCCCTGGTGCCCTCGCCGAGGGTGCGGCGGTGGCAGCGGGCGTGTATGAGGCGGGNTGCGACACGTTNGTCCGGTGTGCCCGCGCCCCAGGCGATCAGCGCGCGCTTGCGGGTCGCCGTGCGGGTCGCCGCGAGCCACTGTTCCCACTCTTCGGGGCTCTGCGGCTCACGGTCGGCGTGCAGGAGCAGGCCCCGACAGACGGGGCAGCGACCATGCTGGACTTGGAGGAGCAGCGCGGACACACGAAGGCGGTCGGCCAGCAGGCGGTTCGAGTGTGGTCGGCGGGTTGCGGGCCGCCGACGTGCAGCCACCGGCTCGCGGCTTGCCAGCTACCGCCCCCGCGACAGCTCATGGTAGATCCCTACCTCGCTGAGGAAGCCGTGCAGGAGGCGTTCGTGATGGCCGCCGACCGATGGCCACGTGACGGCGTCCCCATTAACCCGCACGCCTGGTTGATCACTACGGCGTTGACCACCGGGGTGGTGTCGTCGTCCGGCGCGGCTTCGGCCACGTAGCGGTCGGCGAGCCCCCAGCACATAGGCGCCGAGAGCGTTGAGGCGTATCTCCCAGAGGCTGTCGGCAGCGTCACGCCGTGGCCGTCGAGTTGAGCCGGGATGATCGGAACAGATCAGAGTTCTAGTACGTCCGCCAGAGTCGTCCGGCGGCGCAGATAGCCGGTCAGTCGTTCGTCGCTGCCGGCACCGAGGGCAGCCAGCAGTCGGGTGAGACTGTCGAACGCCTCGGGGCCGAGAGCCGTGCGTAGATCGTCCTCGATGCGGCGGGCCGCGGCGCGGNGGGNGGNGNGGNAGGCCTGGCCGTGCAGGGNGAGCCGCACGGTGTTCTCGCGGCCGCTGGTCTCGGAGGGTGAGACCTCCAGGTAGTCCGACGTGACCAGGCGATTCACGATCTTGGCTGCGCCCTGGCGGGTGATGCCGAGATGCCGTCCTATCTGTGCGACCGTCGCGCCCGACGATCCGGCGCAGAAGCGGAGTACCCGACCGTCCGGGAATTGGCGCTCGAACCCGGCCGCGGCGAGTTGCTCGTCGAGGCGGTTCTGGTAGCCGACCCATGCCCGGCGCAGCAAGCCGCCGAGGGCGCTCCGATTCGCCGGACCAGCGGCGGCATCAGGCGTGGCCGAGGCATCGTCACCCATAGCGACCCCACCCCCAACTGTCAACCATGGTTGTGACTATAGGTCAGTACCTGTCCGCGCCTACGCCGGGTCGATTGACAACCATGGTTGCCGATTTGCGTCGCGTCGTCGATGCTCAGGCCTATGCGTCGGAAAGGTGCTTTCTCAGTCAGGTTCGGCTGGCCCGCGGCGTACGCGGTGCTCGCCGCCGGTCTACTCGCTGCGTGTTCCGTGAGCGGCTCGCCGCCGGCGGGGAGCGCGACCTCGTCGGCCCGGACCGGCCCCTCGTGGGCGGTGACGGCTACCCGGGAGCCGTTGACGACTGCCAGTGGCTCGGCGGTGTCGCATGACACCGAGGTCATGGCACTGGCCAGCCAGGGCGGTCGCCTGTTCGCGGCGACCGACCAGTGGGAGTNCCCGGGCGCTCCCGCCGCTGGCCAGATCCTGGTCAAAGACGCGGCGGACGCTCCCTGGCGGGTGTTCGAGCAGACAGGGTCGCTTCGCGTGCAGGCCCTGGACTCGTTCCCCATCCCGGCCGACCAGGGCCTGGGAGCCGGGCACTCGCTGCTCGTCACGCAGGCGGTCGTGAACGGGCGTTCGGAGATCCAGTGGCTGCTCGACGGGGCCGGCTCGTTCGCGCCGGACGACGCGTTCGTCCTGCCGTCAACGGCCGCGGCCGTGCGGTCGTTCGGCGCGCACGAGTCGGCTGGCGTGTGGTCCGTGTACGCCGGCGCCGAACCAACCGGGATCCTGCGCGCGACGTGGTCGCCGATCCGGCACACGCTGGTGTTCGACCCGGTATCGGAGCTGACGGCCCCGCCTCCCAACTCACCCGGGCTGAAGACCCAGAAGGTGACCGGGTTCGCCGACTGTGGCGGCGCGCTCTACGTCACGATCAACACGACGCTCTATCGCCGCAACGACGGGGCAGTCCAGCCGGGAACCGCCCGCTGGGCCGCCGTCTATCAGGAGCCACCGGTAGGCGCCCGCAACAGTGGGCTGCGGGGGCTGACCTGTGTCACCCACGACGGCGCGCCAGCACTGCTGACCTCCACCGAGGGCGATGGTGATGCCTTCCGGTTCGACCACCTACCCGCGGGACAGGTCGGCGGCCCTGCACCCGGGCCCGGGCAGGCCGCGGCCGGTCTGTCGCCGGCGCTGGAATTCGACCCGGGTCCCGCGTTGCGCCAACTGCTGGCGGAGCAGGGGACGACGGTGCCGGCGACCGGCAACGGCTCGATCGACTACGTGATCGCCGCCTACAACAACTTCGAGACGATCGACGCCGACGGGGCCTCCCGCCAGTTCTTCGGCGTCGAGCATGCCTACGCCGGCGGTTGCCCGCCGAGCAGGACGTGCGGCCCGACGGCATCGCGCGCGGCGACTTTCGACGCCCAGGCCGTCTTCGCCGTCAGAACCGACACGGGCGGCACGCCGTCCTACGTGCTACGCGCCCTGGACGGGCCTGACTTCACCCCTGCCGGCCCGGTCGGCAAGCCGATCAGGTCCGGGCAGGCGTTCGTTGCGATCAGAACCATCAAGCGGTCGCCCTTCGACGCCGGCCGTATCTACTTCGCCGGCTATGACGCCAATTTCTATCCCGCCGACGGGACCGCCTGGGCCGCAAGCGCGCCGCTGACCGCCGTCGACGCCAGCATGAACGGAGAACGATCATGAAACTGTGGCGACGAGAGCACCACGACTCCGCTTCCCGACGCCGTCCCCGCTCTCGGCGGCGGCTGGTGGCGGCCACGGCCACGGCCACGGCCTCGCTGGCGCTGGCGGCGGGCGCCTGCGGCGGTTCGGCCGCGCCGGCCACAACGGCGAGCGCGGCCCGCCCGAACATCGTCTTCATCCTCACGGACGACCTGTCCTGGAACCNGGTCACCGACCAGATCGCGCCGCACATCACCGCCCTGGAAAGGCAGGGCGAGACGTTCGACCACTACTTCGTGACCGACTCGCTGTGCTGCCCGTCCCGGTCGTCGATCTTCACCGGCCTCCTCCCTCACGACACCAAGGTCGAGACCAACCTGTCCCCTGACGGCGGCTACGGGAAGTTCCAACAGGAGGGCCTCGCCGGCAGGACCTTCGCCGTCGCGCTGCAGGCGGCGGGATACCAGACCTCGATGCTCGGCAAGTACCTCAATGGCTACGGCGACCCCACCATCACCCCGACCACCGGACCCGTCCCGCGCGGCTGGTCCGACTGGCACGTCAGCAACACCACCGGCTACGCGGAGCTCAACTTCGACCAGAACGACAACGGCGTCGTGCGCCACTACGCCGGCCAGGACAACTACGGCGTGGACGTGCTCAACGCCGACGCCCAGGCGTTCATCCGACGCTCGGCCGGGAAGCCGTTCGCCCTGGAGGTGGCTACCTACGCCCCCCACCAGCCGTACACACCGGCGCCGCGCAACGCGGACGACTTCCCCGGCCTGACCGAGCCACGCGACCCGTCCTTCAACACCAACAACACCGACGCACCGGCCTGGCTCGGCCAACGCGCCCCTCTCGCCCCGTCAGTGCTCACGAACCTGGACCAGGCCTACCGCGAGCGTGCCCAGGCCGTCGAGTCCGTCGACAAACTGGTAGGCGACACGGAGGCGACGCTCGCCGCCGAGCACCTGCTCGACAACACCTACTTCGTCTTCAGCTCCGACAACGGCTACCACCTCGGCCAGCACCGCCTCGTCAGAGGCAAGCAGACCGCCTTCGACACCGACATCCGCGTGCCCCTGATCGTCACCGGGCCCGGCGTCCCCCACGGCCGGGTGATCTCCCAGGTCGCTCAGAACGTCGACCTTTACCCCACCTTCACCGACCTCGCCGGCGCCACCCCGGCCAGGCCCGTTGACGGGCGCAGTCTCGTCCCGCTGCTGCGCCCCGCGACGGAGCCGCCATCCTGGCGCACGATCGCGCTCGTCGAACACTTCGGCCAGGCGAGCGACCCCGCCGACCCCGACCACGAACCCGGCGGCAGCAACCCGACGACCTACGAGGCGATCCGGATCTCAGCGCCACACCTCGCGCACTTCGACGGGCCAGTCGAAGCGGTCTACGTGGAGTACAACGACTCCAAACACGAGATCGAGTACTACGACATCACGAAAGACCCCTACGAGATCAACAACGTCGCGGGCGCGCTCACCGGGGCGCAGCGCGCCGAACTACACACGGTCCTTGCCGGCCTCGGAAACTGCCACACCCAGGCCGCCTGCGCCGCCGCCGGTCTGCCGATATGACAACGGCCACTCCCGACCTGGATCTCGTCCCGGCTGGGCGAAGTCGAGCCTGGCCAGCAAGCCCGACGGCAGCACCGCACGCAACTGCGACGCCGCGTTCGACGGCGTCCCCAGGATCCGGCGGCACACCGCGTCATGAGGCGGGGACGAACACGACATGACAACACCCTACCGATACCCACCGGAGCACCCACTCCACCACGACAGTCAAGCACCGGCCCTGACCACTGCCCCGTCGCTCCTCACGACCACCCGCGGCTGAAACGGAACGCTCGACCAGGCCGGTCAGCTACGGCATCAGGCTGGCGGCGACCGTGCCCCCAACTCCGAGCAGGCCTCTCGTGCCCCGGCATCCGCCTCACCGACGATCGACAGGGGCTCGCGCAGGCGCTTCCACTTCAGCCCGGTCGCGATCGCCTCGACGCCACGGACCGCGCCGGTCGTGTCGCTGTTCCCATGGACGTAAAGGGCGTACGGACGACCCACAGTCGCTTCCAAGACCGGGTAATAGATCTGGTCGCAGCACCCTCGCCAAGGTAGGGGTCGGTGAACCGTCACGGGCCACCTCCTCGGGTCAGTGTCCGTTCGTGCTGAACCGTTCGGTCGCCTCGATGATGGCGTTCTGGGTCGCGGGGCTGCCCGTGTGGCCTGCATTGTCGATGATCTTCAGTTCCGCGTCGGGCCATGCCTTGGCGAGATCCCAGGCGGTCTTGAGCGGGCTGGCAAGGTCAAGTCGGCCGTGGATCAACACCGAGGGAATCCCGGCCAGCCGGTGAGCGTCGCGTAGCAACTGCCCGTCCTCCAGCCAGGCGTTGTTTGCAAAGTAGTGCGTGCAGATGCGGACGAAGGCCACGAGCGCATCGTCGGGTTTGCTGCTGTACTGGCCTGGCGCCCCAAGCGCTTCGTGCGCGATGACGGCGTCTTCCCAGGCGCACCAGGCCCGCGCCGCGGTGATTCTTATCGCCTCGTCGGGGCTGCCCAACAGCCGGTTGTAGGCAGCAACGAGACTGCCGTCCCAGTCGTCCTTCGGCACGGCGTCGCGGAACGCTTCCCAGGCGGCTGGCAGCAGGCGCCCGACGCCGCGGTAGAGCCAGTCGATTTCTTCGGGCCGGGTCATGGTGACTCCGACGATGATGATCTCGGAGACCCGTTCAGGGTAGCGCTCGGCGTAGGCGAGTATCAGCGTCGAGCCCCATGAGCTGCCGTAAAAGAGCCACCGGTCGATGCCGAGATGTTCGCGGAGCCTCTCCATGTCGGCGATCAGGTGCCGGGTGGTGTTGTGTTCCAGGCTGACGGTCGCGTCGCTGGCGTGCGGTCGGCTCTGGCCGCAGCCACGCTGGTCGAACAGGATGATCCGGTAGACGTCCGGATCAAACATCCTGCGGCTGCCGCGGCGCCCGCCGCTGCCGGGACCTCCGTGCACCCACAACGCCGGCTTGCCGTCTGGGTTGCCGCTGGTTTCCCAATAGATCTGGTTGTCCTCGCCTACATCGAGGAAGCCGTGCGCGTATGGCTCGATAGGCCGGTACGGCTGCCCCATCTGATGCTCCCTCCGATGCATCGCGCTCGCCGGCCAACTCCGCCAGGTACGCGTCGGCCTCGGCCTCCAGCGCGTCGNCCAGCATCCGTCGCGCGCTCTCGCACACGATCTTCGATCGGCGAGGGTGCCGCCGAGTCACCGTCTTCCGCAACCGGCTGCGACTACCGTCAGCACGGGCATACCCTTCCCGACTGACGCGGCAACGTCGGCCTGTTTGAGGACCTGAACCGCGATCACCGGAAGGGTACACGCTCCCGGCTGACCCACAGACCTCAACCATCGCTCTCGTCGCCTGGCGCGATACCGTACGAATCGGGCAGACCCCGCTTCCGGTCGAGGCCGTGGGTCCACTCGGTGCGGCGTAGGGTCGGGCACAATGTCCCCGGAGGAGGTGGGCATGCATCCGTTGATCGAGGCTAGGCGGGCGGAGATCCAGGGACTCTGCCGTCGGCTCGGCATCCGCCGCCTCGACCTCTTCGGCTCCGCGACCAGCGATGCGTTTGACCTCGACAGCAGCGACGTCGACGTCCTCGTCGAGTTCGACGCCGGCCGCGACGGATTCGACTACTACGGCACCTACTTCGCCCTCAAGGAGGGGCTCGAGCGCCTGCTGGGCCGCGCCGTCGACGTAGTCAGCGTCACCGCCATCCGCAACCCCTACTTCCGCGACCAGGTCATGCGCACCAGGCAGCCCCTGTATGCCGCCTGACCCACGCAAGTACCTCTGGGATGCCGCGAACGCGGCCGAACTCGTCCGGGATTTTGCCCACGGCCAGACCTTCGCCGACTATCAGGCGAACGCGATGCTCCGCGCCGCCGTCGAACGCGAGTTCGAGATCATCGGAGAGGCCCTCAACCAACTCTCCAAGGTCGCCCCCGACCTCGCCGCCGCGATCCCCGAGCTCCCTCGAATAGTCGCTTTCCGGAACATCCTCATCCACGGCTACGCCACCGTCGACGACGCCCTCGTCTGGCAGGTACTCCAGGAGAAACTCCCCGAGCTCGAACAAGTGGTCCGCAGAATGCTGGCGGAAGACTGACCCGGCTGCACCGAGGTNGGCCCACCGCCAGGTGAAGCGGCCGCTGCTGCGGAGGCCGGTCTTGGGGTCAGCTGCGACCCAGATACTCACTTTGTGTGTCCGTACAAGCACCCCGGCTTACGCCAGCCTCTGGTCGCAGCACCCTCGCTAAGTGGTTGAGCCTGGAAGTCCTTTGGGGGTGCAGTGATTCAGCTGGGTTCGGCGGGGAGGTGGATGGTGCAGGCGGTGTCGAGGGCGTCCTGGGGGCTCCCGTCGGTGAAACCCCGGTGATCAGCCGAACGGGAGACCGGAAATCGGTTCTCATGCTCTCCGCGGTCAGCGCCCAGGGAAAGCTTCATTTCATGCTCCAGCAGGGCGGGTCCGTCGACTCCAAGGTCTTCATAGAATTCTGCCGGAAGCTGCTCCAAGACGACGGTGGAAAGGTCTTCCTCATCGTCGACAACGTCAGTTACCACGATTCGAAGGCTGTCCGTCGGTTCGTCGCAGGAACAGACGGTAGGCTCCGGATTTTCTTTCTCTCGCCTTATGCCCCCGACACCAACCCGGACGAGTGGGTCTGGAACAACGTGAAGACCGCACAGATCGGCCGAAAAATGATGGGTGTAGATCCTTCAGAGTGAGATCGTTGGCTGGATGATCTCGGTTCCCTGGGTTTGGGTTGATCGTGAAAGGGCTCCTTGCCACTACGTTCGCGGGTGTCGAAGCCAGAACGTGACGTGAGCAAGGAGCCTGGGTGTCAGGGTATGAGGTTGGCTCGGAGAGGGTGTCGGCGGGTGCGTTCGCCGGGTCGGACGAGCTGTACGGGGCGTTGCGGGCGGGGCTTGCGGGGGCGGAGACCGCGGGCCTGACCCATGAGGGNNNNGANNNGTGGTTGGAGGGCCGGGGCCGGGAGCTGCTGCGGTCGCTGTTCCAGGACCATCTTGATCTGCGGTCGGCGCGGGAGGTGCGGCTGGCCGAACCGCCGGCGGGGGTGGACGGGGTGGTCCGTACCCGGGTGGAGAAGGCGCATCGGCGGGCGCTGTCGACGGNGTTCGGCCGGGNGGCGGTGAGCAGGCTGGCCTATCGGGCGCCGGGGCGGCCAACCTGCACCCGGCGGACGGGGNGTTGAACCTGCCGGTGGGGCTGCACTCGCACGGGCTGCGCCGGCTGGTGGCGNTGGAGGCCGCGCGGGGGTCGTTCGACGCCGCGGTCGCCGCGGTCGCCCGGGCGACCGGGGTGAGGGTCGGTAAGCGCCAGCTTGTCGAGCTGGCCCGGTCGGTGGCGGTCGACGTGGCCGGTTTCTACACGGCCCCGGTGTGCGGGCCGGTGCCCGACGGGCTGCTGTTGGTGTTGCAGTTCGACGGGAAAGGTGTGGTGATGCGGCCGGAGGGGCTGCGCCCGGCCACCGCGAAGGCGGCCGCCGCGGGGCGGAAGCTGGCGACACGGCTGTCGCCCGGGGAGAAGAACGGGCGGAAACGGATGGCGGAGTTGGCCGCGGTCCACGACGTCGTCCCGGTCGTGCGTACCCCGGCTGACGTGCTGCCCCCGCCCGGGGTGACCGGGCCCGACGGGCCGAAGGCCACCGGAAAGTGGGTGACGGCCTCGGTCGTCGACGACATCGCCACGGTGGTGGCGGCCGGGTTCGACGAGGCCGAACGGCGCGACCCGACCCACGCCCGGACCTGGATCGTGCTCGTCGACGGCAACAACACCCAGCTCGACGCCGTCACCGCCGAGGCGGCCCACCGCGGCGTCGTCGTCCACATCGTCGTCGATCTCATCCACGTCCTGGAATACCTGTGGAAGGCCGCCTGGTCGTTTTTCACCACCGGGGACCCCGACGCCGAGGCCTGGGTCACCGACAAGGCCCGCAAGGTACTGGAAGGCCGGGCGGGCCAGGTCGCCACCGGCATCCGCCGCCGCGCCACCTACAACGNCTACAACCAGGCCGAACGCAAGGGCGCCGACACCTGCGCCGACTACCTCGACGCCAAGGCACCCTGGCTTGACTACGCCACCGCCCTGGTGGGCGGCTGGCCGATCGCGACCNGTGTCATCGAGGGAGCCTGCCGCCACCTCGTCAAGGACCGGATGGACATCACCGGTGCCCGATGGGGACTCGACGGCGCCGAATCCGTGCTCCTGCTCCGCGCCCTGGTCACCAACGGCGACTTCGACGACTACTGGAAGTACCACATCGCACAGGAACAGCACCGCAACCACCGCAACCAGTACGCCGACAACCGCATACCGCCCTGATCAACTCACTTCACAAGAACTGCACCCAAAAATGATTACATCGGTCTCGGATCTTTACTCCAACGCCCTCACCGCACTTCGCAGGCTCCAGGAGAACTCTGCGCTTGTCATCGGCTTCTTCGGTGACCCCCACCTCGCCTACATCCGCTGGTAGCCGGTCCAGCTACTTTCGTTCTCCTTAGTGTGCGCCCAGCGGGACGGGAGGTGAAGCCGTGAGGTAGCGGTGGATCCTGCTGTTCGTAAGCTCACCGTCGCTTGCCGGTGAAAGTCCGGTCCGGGTAGCTGCCAGGAGGCCCGGTAGCAGGCTGGCGGCTTCGTCTGGAAACGGGCGGGGTCGAAGCCCAGCGTCAAAGGCCCTGTGAGAGGGGGAGCGAGAGCGCGGTCCGTAGCATAAAGCGAAGCCTGCGGCGTCGTGAGGATCCTGCCCTCCGGGGTGGGAAAGGGAGTGCCGAGCCTCTCACTATCGGGGCGAAGGCCACGGAAGCGGCGAAGATCCTGGAATTGCAGCCGTGAGGAACTCCCCGGCGTATGGGGCGCGGAACGTGCTGACAGTGGCGGTGGGNACTGGGGNGGNCCTCCCCNGCCCGGCAGTCTACGGAAAGCTGCCGGAGAACCGTGCCCTATAACCGGAGATCCCGGGAAGTGGGTGGCGGGCCGGGTGGGCGTCGGAGGCGGCCATATTACCGTTCGAGCCGGCCGGACAACATAACCGGCGGTGAGGGAAGGGCCGCTGCTTCGTCGACGCGTGGAGTTGGAAGGAGGGGCTNGGTGAGTGCCATTGCTGCTATTCCCGCCGCTTCGGGATCCCGAGTGGATCCGGTCCGTGTCTTGCAGCACACGCTGTACCGGGCGGCCAAGGCCGATCCCGGGCGGAGGTTCCATGCGCTCTCGGACAAGGTCCACCGTGGGGACGTCCTGGAGCGTGCGTGGGCACTGGTGCGCGCCAACAGGGGCGCGCCGGGCATTGACCGGACCACCATTGCCCAGGTCGAGGAGTACGGGGTGTCCCGTCTTCTCGACGAGCTGGGCGGCGAATTGCGGGAAGGGGGGTACCGTCCTTTGCCTGTGCGCCGGGTAGAAATTCCCAAGCCGGGGGACAAGGGTGCGTCCCGGCCGCTGTCGATCCCTGCCGNCCGCGACCGTGTGGTGCAGACCGCCGTGAAGATCGTGCTCGAGCCGGTCTTCGAGGCGGACATGGCCGGGTGCTCGTTCGGGTTCCGCCCGCGGCGCTCGGCTCATGACGCACTGCAAGTGCTGGTGGATGCGTGCGGGAAGGGCCGTCGGTGGGTGGTGGAGACGGATATCGCTGATTGCTTTACGGCGATCCCGTTCGAAGGGTTGATGCAGACGATCGAGGAACGGGTCTGCGACCAGGCGATGCTCAGGTTGGTGCGTGCTGTCCTGCGTGCCGGCGTGATGCGCGACGGCGAGGTCCGGAGGCCGGTCAGCGGAATGTCCCAGGGCGGGCCGCTGTCCCCATTACTCTGTAACGTCTACCTGAACCGGCTTGACCGGGAATGGGACGACGGGGACGGGATGATGGTCCGGTTCGCGGACGATATCGTCGTGATGTGCTGGTCGGAGGATCAGGCGGTGCGGGCGATGGATTGTCTGGTCCGGTTGCTCGCTGATCTGGGGCTGGAGACCAAGGCAGCCAAGACCCGTATCGTTCACCTACAGGTGGGAGGGGATGGTCTTGAGTTCCTGGGCTTCCATCACCGCCTGGTGCTGTCGCGGGGTGACCGGGGCAGACGGAGGGTGGCGTTTCTTGCGCGCTGGCCCTCGGACAGGGCCATGCAGCATGCTCGGGATCGGATTCGGGAGATTACGGGACGGTCCAGGCTGCTGCTTAAGCCAGAGGCGGTCGTGCGGGAACTGAACCTGTTCCTGCGTGGCTGGGCCGGATATTTCCGCTACGGATATTCGGCACGGCGCCTTGCTATGATCAGGCGGTTCGCGCAGGTACGGCTGGCTCGGTTTGTTCGGGCCAGACACCGGCGCAGCATGGGCTTCGGCTGGCGGGTGCTGATACGCTCCCGGCCGGTGGACCTCGGCCTGGTCAGCCTGTCTGGGATTGTCGTCACTCCCAGGGCCGGAAAGCTCTGGCGGGAGAGACCGAATGCCGGCGGTGAACGGCGTCGGTAAGCCGTGTGTGGGAGAACCACATGCACGGATTGACGGGGGGCGGCTGGAGACGGAGCATGCTATGGACGGCCGGGATGAGAAACGGGCGGGAAACCGCGCGGACAAAGGTACCGGACCACGCGCCTAAAGCGAGATGCCACCGCGCCAGTCGCCTACCCTACACCGGCCGTGCAAAACCGATCGCATCACCCGACTTCCCTGGACACCGACGGTACGCACCAACCAGCGAACCGACCTTTCCTTATCCTGGGCGGCCCGGCCTACGACGCCCTGATCGCCTTCACCGCGGCCGAACATCAGGCGACTCTGATGAGTCTCGACCAGCGAGCCGCCGCCACCTACGAAGCCATCGGAATCACCGTGGGCCAGCTCGCCTCGTGATGACCGGCCGGCCCGGGTATCCGGCCGTGGTCGGGCAGAGCGGTGCGGATGAGGACCGGAAGATGTCTGGCGTGGGGCCCTACAGGTTCGCCGGCCGGCGCCGAAGGGTCGGTGGCCACGATCCCGGCATCGGCCGCGACCATCATGACCCACAACACCATGATCCAGCGACATCACGAATTAAAGATCAGTAGCGGCGGCCGCGGAAGGTACGCCGCAGGTCGTCGACCCATTGAGCGGGGATTTCCCAGGGAATGAAGTGGCCGCCGTGGTCGTGGGCGTTGAGGTTGACGTGGTTGTACCAGGCGGCGCGGTCGGAGTCGAGGAAGTTCTGAACCCGCTGGTCGGTACTGACGCCGGGTGGGTTTTCATAGCCGACGAAGGTGATGCCGGTGGGCGCCTCGATGGCTGGCTGCCGGTCGTGGGACGGGGTCCACGGGTAGCGGTTGTTGTTGGCGTAGGTGCGGATCGAGGTACCGATCGCGTTGGTCACCCAGAAGATCATGGCATGGGTGAGCAGGTCGTCTTTGGTGAAGACGGTCTCGATGTCGCCGCCGTTGTCGCTCCACTTCACCCAGCGTTCGAGTATCCAGGCGAGCATCCCGGCCGGGGAGTCGGACAGCCCGTAGGCGAGCGTGCTCGGGGCGAGCACGTGCGCGGCGAGGTGGACGGCGAAGCGCCTCTCCACGGCGACGATCTGGGCGTGGATGTCGTCAGGAAGGCCNTCGGGGATGGGCCGGCCGCCGCTGAGGTCCCAGGCCCGGTCGCCGTTGAACAGGGTGAGCTTCAGGCCGGAGCCAATGTGGATGGCGTACAGCTNGTCGGCGTACTTGTGCCCAAGCTGGCCGGTAACCAGGGCTCCGACGTCGCAGCCGGCGGCGGCGTACCTGTCGTAGCCGAGGGTCTGAGTCATGAGGGTGTGCCAGAGGTCGGCGACCTTCCAGAAGTTCAGGTCCGGGTTGTTCGGCAGCGGTACGGAGAACCCGAAGCCGGGAAACGAGGGGATGATCACATCGAATGCTTCGGTGGGATCGCCGCCGTACGCGCCGGGGTCGGCCAGCGGATCGATGACCCTGGACCAGTGCCAGAACGTCCAGGGCCAGCCATGGGTGAGGATCAGGGGGGTCGGATCGGGGCCGACTCCGGCCTTGCGCATGAAGTGCACCGGCACGCCTTCGACCTCGACCTGGTAGTGCTCGTAGGCGTTGATGGCGGCTTCGGACTTGCGCCAGTCGTAGCCGGTGCGCCAGTAGTCGACAAGTTCTTGCAGGTAGGCGCGGTTCACGCCGTAATACCAGTCCTCGTTGCCCGCATCGAGCGGCCAGCGAGTCAACTCCAGGCGCCGCTGGAGGTCGGCGAGCACGTCGTCGGGCACGTGAATCGGCGTCGGCTTCAGTGGGAACGGCCGGGTCTCGACGGCGTGCGACGGCGTGGTTTCGTGGCTCATCGTCGTCTCCTTGTTGTCGTCTCGTCATCATCGTCTTCGCATCATCGTCTTCCTACCGCCGGTCGACGTAACCGGTGAGCCGGTCGACGTATCGGGTGAGTCCGGCTCGGCCGGAACGACATCGCCGCGTGGGGATCGGGCGGGCGTGACCCGGGTAGGAGATGGCTATGTGGACATGGCTACGAGGGATGGCGGCGCGCCGCCGGGCCCATTCCCGTTCCGGGTCCGGGTCCGTGGACAGTTCGGCCTGGAACCCGTCCGGCTGGTGGTGGTGTCTCGACCACGGACGCGCGGAGAACCCGCCGGATGCGCCCGGTCATCGGCGCCTGGGTCCCTACGGCAGTGCCTCGGACGCCGAGAACTGGCGGCAGGGGTTGGACAGGCGCAACGAGGAATGGGACGAAGCGGACCGCCGATGGGCCGGGGACCGCTGACGGTGGTGCTGCCGGCACGGTCCGGTGGTCCTGTCGCCGGACCCGTACGGCCGTGAAGAGCGGCCGCCTCTGCCCGCGCTACCGCACCTCCGAGGACATCATCTGATTGGCCTGCGCATAGGGTGTCGCCTCGGCGGCGCATGAGAACGTACCTTCTTCGTGGATCTCCCGGGCCGCGCGCAGCACGGCCGCGAGAGCGATACGCGGCAGGAGGGAGCCGAAACTGATGCGGCGGACACCGAGCAGGCCCAGTTCGGTCACCGACGGGAACGGGGGCGGGCCCACCAGGACGTTCACCGGGCCCTGGACCCGCTTACAGACCTCGCGGATGGAGTCCGGGCCCAGCAGGCCCGGGGCGTAAAGCACATCGGCGCCGGCCGCCGCGTACGCCTGAAGGCGACGTATCGTATCTTCGAGATCGGGGTGGCCGTAGAGAAAGTTTTCGGCGCGTGCCGTGATGACGAAGGGGAAGGGCAGGCTTCGCGCGGCGGCGACCGCGTGGCCGACTCGTGCGACGGCGTCATCCAAGGCCAGGATCGGCGCCTGCGGTATTCCGGTGGCGTCCTCGATGGACCCCCCGACGGCTCCAGCCTCGGCGGCCAGCAGAACGGTCTTCTCGACGTCCCTGGGTGTCTGCGCGAAGCAGCTCTCGAGGTCGGCGGAGACCGGTAGCGGGGTTGCGGCGGCGATCGCACGGACGTTGGCAAAAGTCAGCGTGCGGTCGATCAGGTTCGCGCCGTCGGCCACACCGTGGCTGAAGGCCAGCCCGGCACTTGTGGTTCCGATGGCGACAAAGCCGGCCTGCGTCAGCAGGCGCGCGGTTCCGGCGTCCCAGGCATTTGCCATGACAAACGGACTGGCCTGCTCGTGTAGCTCACGGAATATCACCGCTTTGCGATGTTGCGCGGTCGTGTTGTCGTCCATCACATCAACTTTCCTGGGGGCAGTTGGGGCACCGGCGTGGATAGATGAGTTCTACGCGCTGGTCGACGGCCGGTGATGCGTCGCGGGTAGCGTCATCTTCGCAGGTGTCGCCTGCGGGTTTCGGCGCAACGCCGACATCAACGCGCCGCCCAGAATATTGCCGCAGGACGTGCGGTGAACGCGCGGGGAGGCATGGCATCGGCTGTGCCGACGAACCGCGAACCTCACCACCACGCCCCCTTTGGTGGGTGCGTAGGAGTCGGGATGCCCACCTTTCAGAGCGGGGAGGACGTCAGTCGCCAGCCCGGGACGCCCGCGGTGAGGGACGGTGGTTCTATGACCGACGACGACGATGACTGGGCCCCGCCGCCCGTGCCCCACGGCGACGGAGACCCGATAGCAGCCGCGGGCGAGGCGCTCAACGAAGCGGAGACCGCCCTGCGGACCTACGCCTGGATACCGGACGCGGACGAGGTCGATGCTGCCGCCGCCATCCTCCACCAGCTGGATTCCGGGCAGCATCGACCTGACGCCCCGGCCCGGTACCTCGTCCACCGGGCGCTGGACGAGACGTACCCGCAGCTGATCGCCTGGCGGCCCCGACCGCTGTACCTGTATGCGGCGGTGAAAACCGTGCAGCTTCTCGCCGCGGCACCGCCCACCCAGGAGCGTGACGATGCCACCCTCGTCGCCTGGGACCGCCTGACCGTCCTGCTCCGCGTCGTGTCCGCCACCGCGGGTGGCAGTAGCTGACATCTGCCCGGATCCGACATCTGCCCGGACCTGACACCTGCGCGACACCTGCCCGACACCTGCCCGCGCCGTCCCACCCGCACCCGGTGGCCGGCGACTGATCCGGAGGTGGCAGCCGCGATCGCCGAAGAAATAAGCTACATCGGCCCCCACCGCGGCGAGTCCGGAGGAGATGGTCGCGTTGCGTTTGGAGAGGTTGGCCCCGAAGTTGGCCCCGAAGTTGGCTCCTAGGTTGGCCCCGTGGACGGCGAGCCGGGCCGTCCGGAACCGGTCGGCGACCGCGTGCCCGGGTTGTCCGGAGCGTCACCGAGCCCCGCGCGCGAGGAGACCCGATATGGCGATCATGCTGGTCGGTGGGGTGCCGCTGCCGACAGCCCCGGCCCGGCGAGGACCCCGGTGGAGCGGGCGTTCAGGGCATACCTTGATACCCAGATGAAACAGACGCGAAGCGGAGTATCGGTGACTGACTCGACCATCATCTATACACACACTGACGAGGCTCCGGCCCTGGCGACGTACTCGTTCCTGCCCGTGGTCCAGGCGTACGCCGCGACGGCCGGGGTTAGTGTCGACAGCCGCGACATCTCCCTGGCGGGGCGGATCATCGCCAGTTTCCCCGAGGATCTCGAGGAGGCCCAGCGCATCGAGGACGCGCTCGCCGAGCTCGGTGAGCTGGCCAGGACGCCCGAGGCGAACATCATCAAGCTGCCGAACATCTCGGCTTCGATTCCGCAGCTGAAGGCGGCGATCGTCGAGCTGCAGAAGCGGGGCTATGCGCTGCCGGACTACCCGGACGACCCGAAGACCGACGAGGAGCGGGAGATCCGCGCCCGTTATGACAAGGTGAAGGGCAGCGCCGTCAACCCGGTGCTGCGCGAGGGCAACTCCGACCGCCGCGCCCCGGCCTCGGTGAAGAACTACGCCCGGACCCACCCGCACCGGATGGGCGCGTGGACACCCGACTCGAAGACGAACGTCGCCACGATGGGCGCCGGCGACTTCCGCTCCACCGAGAAGTCCACGATCATCGCCGCGGCCGGCACGCTGCGCATCGAGCTTGCGGGTGACGACGGCAGCACCACCGTCCTGCTCCCGTCCCTGCCGGTGCTGGCGGGCGAGGTAGTGGACGCGGCCGTCCTGCGGGTGGCCGCGCTGCGCGAGTTCCTCACCGCGCAGATCGCCCGGGCCAAGGCCGAGGGCGTGCTGTTTTCGGTGCACCTGAAGGCCACGATGATGAAGGTCTCCGACCCGATCATCTTCGGCCACGTGGTACGGGCCTTCTTCCCGAAGACGTTCGCCACCCACGGCGCGACGCTCGCCGCGGCCGGCCTGTCCCCGAACGACGGGCTCGGCGGTATCCTCAAGGGCCTGGAATCGCTGCCCGAGGGCGCGCAGATCAAGGCCTCCTTCGCCGCGGAGCTCGCCGAGGGCCCCGCCCTGGCAATGGTCGACTCCGACCGCGGCATCACCAACCTGCACGTGCCCAGCGACGTCATCGTCGACGCCTCCATGCCGGCCATGATCCGTACCTCCGGCCACATGTGGGGCCCGGACGGCCGGGAGGCGGACACCCTGGCGGTCCTGCCCGACTCGAGCTACGCCGGCATCTACCAGGTCGCCATCGACGACTGCCGGGCGCACGGCGCCTACGACCCCGCGACGATGGGCTCGGTGGCCAACGTCGGCCTGATGGCGCAGAAGGCCGAGGAGTACGGCAGCCACGACAAGACCTTCGAGATCCCCACCACGGGCACGGTGCGGATCGTCGACCAGGCCGGCACCGTGGTGCTGGAGCAGGCGGTCGCCGCCGGCGACATCTTTCGCGCCTGCCAGACCAAGGACGCGCCGATCCGGGACTGGGTGAAGCTCGCCGTCGCGCGCGCCCGCGCCACCGGTGACCCGGCGGTGTTCTGGCTCGACGAGAACCGCGCCCACGACGCGAGGCTGATCGAGAAGGTCCGGGCGTATCTGCCCGGGCACGACACCTCCGGGCTGCGGATCGAGATCAAGGCTCCGGTCGACGCGATCGCGTTCTCACTGGAGCGGATCCGCCGCGGCGAGAACACGATCTCAGTCACCGGCAACGTGCTGCGTGACTATCTGACCGACCTGTTCCCGATCCTGGAGCTCGGCACGAGTGCCAAGATGCTCTCGATCGTCCCGCTCATGAACGGTGGCGGCCTGTTCGAGACCGGCGCCGGCGGCTCCGCGCCCAAGCACGTCCAGCAGCTGCTCAGGGAGAACTACCTGCGCTGGGACAGCCTGGGCGAGTTCCTGGCGCTCGCGGCCAGCTTCGAGCAGTTCGCGCGGACGACGGGCAACGCGCGTGCCCAGGTGCTCGCCGACACCCTCGACCGCGCGACCNCCACCTTCCTCAACGAGGACAAGTCGCCCAGCCGCCGGCTGGGTGGCCTCGACAACCGCGGCAGCCATTTCTACCTGGCGCTCTACTGGGCGCAGGAGCTGGCCGCGCAGATCGGCGACCCCCGTCTCGCGGAGGCGTTCGCCGGTCTCGCCAAGACGCTCGCCGACCAGGAGAAGGCGATCGTCGACGAACTGATCGCGGTCCAGGGCTCGCCTGCCGACATCGGGGGGTACTACCAGCCCGACCCCGTCAAGGCCGCGGCCGTCATGCGTCCGTCGAAGATCTTCAACGAGGCCATCGCCAGCCTCGGCTGACGAGACCCGAGCGAGGGTCCCACGCCAAGGAGGGGGATCCCACGCGATAACGCGATGAGAGGAGGGCCCCGGCCTCCGGGTCCGGACCCGGACCCGGGGCCCTCCCGTCGTCGGCAGCGGCCATGCCGTGACTCCGTGTAGCGCAATGGCCTCCATCTGCCGCGGCGGAACTTCGCTCCAACGATGAACCGGCATATGGATTGTTATTCCGTCATCAACATGTCTGTTGAGGTTCATGGGCGGCGCCTAGCGTCAGCCGGGTAGTTGAGCGATTTTCCGGGCCAGTCAGTGATATTGAGCAGGGTTTCGGGCTGGTCGGTGATGACGACGCGCTGGNGTTGATCAGGTCCCGGTTGCCGGGCCTGTCGCCGGCGGAGCGGCGGGTCGCCGATGCGGTCCTGCCGGCGCCGCTGAAGGTCCTGGACATCTCGTGACCCGGACCGGCCGGGCCCTGATCTGACGCGTCCCCGCCGCCGGGCGATGCGGGCGAACGCCGCGGCCCGGCCGCCACAGCCCGGCCGCCGCGGCGGCGAGCAGGCAGCAGGCACCGGCTCCCGCCAGGGCCATCCAGGGGACCCAGCCACCCGGAGGATTCCACTGCGACGAGCCCAGGAACCAGGCCGGTCCATAGCTGCCCACGGCGCTGCGCTGCCAGTCCGTCCACAGGCCGACGGCATGCACCGCGACCACCGCCATGACGGCGACGGCGGGCCCCGCCCGGCGCAGGGTCGCGGGGATACGCGCGGCCCGCCGGGTCAGGATCTCCCCGGCCGCCAGGGGTACCAGCACCGCGATCGGCAGCAGGTACCGCCCGTAAACCGGGAAGCGCGTCTGCCGCAGGACCAGCACGTCGAGCACCACCGCCACCGCCACCACGCCGATCAGCACCGCGCCGAGGCGGATCCGCTGCCGCCAGGTTCCCACGACGAACGCCGCACCGAGCAGGACCAGCAGGCACGCGCCCCACGTCCAGTAGGCGAACGAGGGCATCCGCAGGCTCGCCCAGCCGAACACCCCGACCCACTGCCGTGCCCAGGCGGGCGCGTCGGACGACAGCTGCCGCAGCCCCTGCTCCGCGAGCTCACGGCGTATCCCCGGGTGTGGCTGCACGCGCCTCTCCCAGACCGCGGTCGCGACGACCCCGGCCACGGCGAGGGCGATCCACGGAACCGAGAGCCACCCGACCAGCCGGTGCCGCCGGGGCCCCTCCGTTGGCTGGGTCCCTTCTGTTGACCGGGGCCGCTCGACCGGCCGGGGCTGCTCGACGGCGGGTACCGCATCGACGGCCCGCGCCCGCGCGCGGGGGGCCGCGAGACCGGCGGCGATCATCGGGGNGAGCAGCACCCACAGGGGACCGGACGGCCGGGACAACGCCACCAGCGCGGCGACGAGGCCGAGGGCGGGCCAGATCCACCTCGGCGGCGCGCCCGGTCGACCGAGTCGCAGCGCCAGGGTGAACAACGCGGTCGCGCCCGCGATCTCCATCCCGTTCGTGCCGAGGACGGAACCCAGGAACAACGCCATCGGCGAGACCGCCAGCAGCACGCCGCCGACCGAGAGCAGTCCGGCGCGGGAATCCCAGGAGGCGAAGATAATGATCGTCAACAGCNTCACCACGATGGCAGCCGAGGTCGCCCGCCCGGCGTAGAGCGCGCCGTCCGCCGTGTGCGTGTGGATCATCACGGCACCCTCGACCGCGTAGAGATAGGGCTCATAGGTGCCCACGTAACTGAGGGCCCGCGTCGCCGGCGGCCGGGGGCGCGGACGGTCGAGGCACGCGACGGACACCCAGTCGCGGAAGAGGTCGCAGGGCAACCCCGCCGCGCCAGGGTTGAGCCCGGCGGGCAGGGCGAAGACGCGGCTGTTGCGATTGATCCAGTCGATCCGTTCGGCGCGGCCCGGTCCGTTGCCGAACGACGGATGTGCCAGCCTGCCGGGTGTTCCCGTCCATTGTCCGGTGCCCGCGCCGACCGCCTTCACGAAGTGGGCGGGCTCGTCGGGGCCGAACCCCGGCGGGTTGGTGGCGACCCAGGCCGCGACGAGCAGGAGGAACCCCGCGACGAGAAGCCGGGGAGGCAGCCGGGACGCACCCGGGGCCCGGTGGCCCGTCCCCCGCAGCCGGCCCCGCCGGCCCGGCCAGCCCGGCCGGCCCCGCCGGCCCGGCCAGCCCGGCCGGCCCCGCCAGCCCGGCCAGCTACTTCGGCCACTCCGGTGATGCGCGGCACTGCCGGGACGGTCCGTCGCCGAACGGCACTCCGGTCCACCGGCCATGACTCCCCCGTCGCGCCCCGACGTCCGATGGTTCCCTCGCCCCATCGCACCCTGTCACGCTTATCTAACTCCACTGCATGATTGGCGGATTGGCGGGACCGGGCCGATCGTCCGCGGGTCGCCACCAGGGCCCGCCGGGCGGAACGGCGAGGCGGCGGGGCGGCGGGGCGGCGGGGCGGAGCGGAACTCAGCCGGCGCCGGGCACCGTGACGTTCTTCTCCGTGAAGCCGAAACCGGCCTGTCCGGCGGTCTGCTGGAAAGCGGTGAAGAGGTTCTCCTCGGAGTTGATGTCGGCATCCGTCGCGGTGCCGTTCTTCAACTTCCCGGTGAGGGTGTTGAACTTGTCGCTGATTGACTGCACCGCGTTGCACAGTGACGGGTTGGCCAGGGCGAACTTCTTGGCGACCTTGAGTTCGTGGACGGTGAACACGCCGGCGACCGCGGCCTTGGCGTAGGTACGTTTCCGTTTCGGGGCTCCGGATCGGAAGCCGCCGTTCTTCGCCGGCTTGTAGATGTACCGGTGGAAGGCCCCGAGCGCGAGGCCCGCGTGCACCGCGAACCGCGTCTTGGCGAAGGCCCTGCTGTTGCCGCCCGTCGGGCAGGCACCGCTGTACTCGGAGTCGTCGTCGGTGCCCGTCGAGCTGGATGCCGTGGCGCCCTGCACGGTCTTGGAGCCGCCGTTCGAGGAGTTGCACGCCCCGAGCAGCACGGCCGGGAGCAGCGCCACCAGCAGGACGATTCCCCATCGTGATGCGCGGCCCGCCGGTCTGGCGATCATCGAAGACATCCACTACCTACTTTCGACAGCGTTCGCCGGCATCGCGGATGTCCGGCGAACGATCTACGGCGTTACGCGTGCGATGGGTGACTCTAGACGAGTAGGCCCTGGATCGGAGCGGATGGGGCAAACGGGCAGGTGGGCAGGCAGGCAGACGGGCAGGCAGGCAGACGGGCAGGTGGGCAGGCAGGCAGACGGCGGCACAACGGGGTTTCGGGTCAGCGTTCGCTGCCGGTGACCGGCGTGCTGCGGGCCTCGGCCGGGACGGACCGGGCCGCGGGGTGGACCCGCCCGGCCGGCCCCGCGGCGAAGGCCTGCAGCAGGGTGGTGGTGACCTGGGTGACGAACCGCTGCACCGGCTCCCCATGGGCGCCCGGCCCGCAGACATCGAGCAGGGCGCACACCCACGCGCTGGTGCCGGCGTCGAAGACACCGGCCCCGGACGGCGCCGTGTAGTAGCTGACGTCGGAGTAGTCGGCCTGACCGTGGCAGGCCACCGGCGAGTGGGCCAGCACTTCGATCATCTGTGGCGTCGGCCGGTTGGGATCGACGCGATCATATTCGGACCCGATCATGCCCGGGATCCGGCTGCCCGCCGCCAGCCCCGTGCCGGCCAGCAGCCAGTGACCGGGGTTGGTCACCACCAGATCGGCGTGCACCGGGTTGCACTGGTACATGCCGCCGGTGAGCGAGCTCTCCGGGTCGGCGTTCGGCGGCGACGGCCAGTTCGCGGTGATCTGGCTGTTGTCCCGCCCGTACAGGGGGTCCTCGTTGGCGACCTTGTAGCCCGTTTCCAGCCGGTCGGGCCCATGGGGCGTGGGCGCGAGCCGGATCCGGCGGTATACGGCGTTGGCGCCGAGGAAGGCGATGTTCGCCCCGGCGTCCCGGGCGGCGGTCAGCGTCGCCCGCATCCGCGGCGAGTAGTACTCGTCGTGCCCCAGCGAGATCACCGCGCGGGCACCGTCGAACAGCCGCGGCTCGGCATGCAGGTCGATGTCGGTGGCATAGGCGAGCGGCAGGCCGAGCCGCTCTGCCAGCGTCACCAGGGGCGCCTCGTTCCCGGTGAAGTCCGCGGCACCGTCGCCGTAGCCGTAGGGCCGGTCGAACGAGACGACGCGGGCGCGGTCGGCGAAACCCCGCAGCCCGTGGTAAAGGCTGTAGCCTCCCCAGGCGTTGTACGCCTGCCAGGTGGTGACCGAGTTGAGGATCACGATCCTGCCCTGCGCGGACGGGCTGCGCACCGTCAACGGCACGTACGACTGGAATCCGTTGCTGCTGTCGAGGCGGAACAGGTAGTCGCCCGGCGGCCACGTCGCCGTGTCGAAGGTCACGGTCGGGGCCCACGACGCGGCCGACACGGTGTTCGTCGTCGCGTTCATCGCCGCCGACGGCTGGACCCGGCCGGGCAGCTCCTCCCGCCGGGTGATGAGCCGGCAGGTGTGGCCGCCGTACCAGCCGATCCGGAACACCGAGACGGCGAGCCGGCTCGCCGTGGTGGAGGCGAACAACCGTACGGGCTGACCGGGGTCGACGCCGACCCGGTCCAGCCAGCCCTCGACCGCGTGGCCCTCGCCGAGCCGGGCCAGCCCGCAGTCGGCGCCGGGCCGGGCGTTTTCGGCCTTGACGTCGAACCCGGCGGGCGTGTCCGGCTCCGTGGGTCTCCCGGACCCGCCCGACGCGTCGGTACCGGCCGACGGCCGGTTACCCGCCGCGGGCGATGAGCCGTCACAACCGGTGCCGACCAGCCCGATCAGGCCGACCAGCGCGACGGCCGTCAACGCGACACGGGGTGACACGGGACGGGATCGCACGGCGCCCGACCGGACGATGCCCGACCGGACGATGCCGGAGGGGACGATGCGGCCGCCGGTCGGGCGCCTGTCCTGCCGCGACCACCACGTAACCCGCAGTCCCGACGCAATCTGCGATCGCAAGCCGCCCCCGTCCCTACCCGATCTTCACCTCGCTCCCGTGCCGGATCGCTATCCGATCGACCTGATGGCTCAGTGCGAGGATGTGGCGGGTCAACCGTAGCCGCAGGCCCGGGGGACCCGCCCAGCGCGCTGTGACCCTGTCCTGCGTCGTGACCCTGTCCTGCGTCGTGACCTGCGCTGCGTCGTGACCTGCGCTGCGTCGTGACCTGCGCTGCGCCGAGGCACCCGTGATGCGTCGGGCACCTACTATGACCGGATGGTTGCGAGGCCGGAGGACGGCGTGAGCTGTCAGGCGCTGACTCCGGTCTTCGCGCTGCTGGGGAAGCGGTGGAGCGGTCTGATCATCAGTACGCTGATGGCTGGCCCGGCGAGGTTCTCCGAGATAGCGAAGCTGGTGCCGGGGGTGAGCGAGCGGATGCTGTCGGGCCGCCTCACCGAACTCGTCCAGGCCGGCCTCGTGGAGCGTGAGGTTCTCGAGGGGCCGCCGGTGGCGACGCGTTATCGGCTCACCCGGCGGGGCGAGGGGCTGCGCACGGCGCTGCACGAGCTGGAGGTGTGGGCGCAGGAGCATCTCGTCGCGCGCGGGGAGCCGCCGTGTCCCAGGACCCCCTGACCGGGGCTTGCTGACCGGGGCTTGCCGGGCCGGTGGAGGTGCCCGCGGCCTCCGTCGCGAGCCCGGATGATCTCGGGGCGCGGGCTCGCGACGGCGCGGGACCGGTTGGGGAGCCGGGTTGATCAGGGGGCGATGAACTGCAGGTCGAGCTCGATCTTGACCTTGTCGGAGAGGGCGAGCCTGCCGGCACCGAGCGGCAGGTTGAAGGTGATGCCATAGTCGCCGCGGCGGATCTCGGTCGTCGCGGCGAAGCCGGACCGGACGCGGCCATCTACGGGGTGAGTGTCGACCCCGTAGAACTCGACCGCCAGGGTGACGGGTCTGGTCACGCCGTTGATCGAGAGATCGCCGGCGAGTTCGTACTCCTCGTCGCTGCCCGTGACGGACGTCGAGGTGAACGTGATGGACGGATGGGACGCGAGGTCGAAGAAGTCGGCGGAACGCAGGTGCGCGTCCCGGTCGGGCTGGTTGGTGTTGATCGAGGCCAGGTCGATCTCGGCGCCGACGGACACCGACTCCAGGGTGTCGCCGACCGACAGCGTCGCGGAGAACGTGTCGAAGCGCCCGCGGACGTTGGTGACGCCGAGATGGCGAATCTGGAAGTTCACGCCCGAGTGCGCGGGGTCGAGCGTCCAGGTGCCGGCGGCCAGAGGCAGCGGAGCGACGTCGGACGGGGATGGCGCGGTCACGGGACCTCCAGGTCGATGATCGACTAATGGGGCGGTGGCCGTTGCGGCTGCAACGGTACCCCTACAAAACATTAGCGGCTAACGAAAGACAAGGGGTAGCGGGGCCCTGGCCCGCTGTCGGTTCAATGTTGGTACCGGTTCAATGCCGGTGCCGGTGCCTGTCCTCATGGGGGTGTCAGTCATGTCGCGTAGGCGGAGTGAGGCTTTCGAAGCGGCGGCCGGGGTGCGTGCCGGGGCCGGGGTGCGTGCCGGGGCCGGCGGTGACGAGGACGCCGACCTGCGGGTGGAGGAGCCGGCGTCGGCGGCGGCGGGGCTGGCGGGGATGGGGCATGCGGTGGCGCGGTCGTGGGAGCGGATGGGGCCGGCCCGGGGGTGCGGACGTTGCGGCTGGTGAACCAGGATCACGGGTTTGACTGTCCGGGGTGCGCGTGGCCGGATCCGCCGGTGGGGGAGCGGTCGGTGGCCGAGTTCGCCTTCACCCCGCCGCGCCGCCACGGGTTCGATGCGGTGGGGACGATCCGGGCGATGCGCGACGGCCGGGTGAGGGTGTTCCTCGGCATGGGCGGGAACTTCGTGGCCGCGAGCCCGGACACCGCGGTGACGGAGGCGGCGATGCGGTCGTGCCGGCTGACGGTCCAGGTGTCGACGACGCTGAACCGGTCGCATGTGGTGACGGGCCGGGCGGCGTTGATCCTGCCGGCGCTGGGCCGTACGGAGATCGACGTGCAGGCCGCCGGACCGCAGCAGGTCAGCGTCGAGGACTCGATGGGGATGGTGCACGCCTCCCGCGGCGGCCTGGCGCCGGCCGGCCCGGGGCTGCGCTCGGAGGTGGCGATCGTCTGCGGCGTCGCGGCGGCCACCCTGGCCGGCCAGCCGGAGGTGGCCGAATCGGGGACAGCGGACCGGGTGGGGCTCGCCGGGGACTACCGGCGGATCCGCGCCCACATCGCCCGGGTCGTCCCCGGGTTCACCGATTACGAGGCGGGCCTGGCCGAGCTGGGGGGATTCCCGCNCCCGCNCCCGCCGCGGGACAGCCGGACGTTCCCGACGCCGAGCGGGCGGGCCGCGCTGACGGTCAACACCTGTGAGGTGCTGCGGGTCCCGCCGGGACACCTGCTGTTGCAGACCGTCCGCTCCCACGACCAGTACAACACGACGATCTACGGCATGGACGACCGGTACCGCGGGGTGCGCCGCGGCCGGCGCGTCGTGTTCGTCCACCCGGACGACCTCGACGACCTCGGTATCGCCGACGGCACCCACGTCGACCTCGTTGGGGTCTGGACGGACGGGATGGACCGGCGCGCGGAGAACTTTCGCGTCGTGGCCTACCCGACCGCCCGCGGCTGCGCCGCCGCCTACTTCCCGGAGACCAACGTCCTGGTCCCCCTCGACAGCACCGCCGCCCGCAGCAACACCCCCACCTCGAAATCCCTGATCATCCGCCTGGAGGCAGGCTGAGACCGGGCCGGCACGGGCGAGTCGGAGGTATCCAACGGCCGGTCAGCCACGGTGGGGGCGGGTCCATATGATCATCTGGTCGCTCCTGTGCCCGGTCCGGCCTGTGGGCGGGTCCAATGGGTCGCCCGGCTGGGCGTATCGGTCGATCCNGGACGCGAGGGTGTCAGATGCGCCCACTCGAAGCCCCGGCGCAGGGGTGTGTTCCGGCGGCTGGATCAGGCCGTCGCCGGCGTCGATCTGCCGGCGGAAGCCCCCCGCCGGGGCAGAGCGTCCGCGGCGCCTGCGGGGGTGGCTGGTCTGCGTCGTGCGAGATCGGGTTCTTGACGGCGGTTGCCGGGGNGGATGCGGCGCTCCCAGCCGAACAGGNAGAGCAGGACGGGGACGAAGGCGAACTTGAACAGTTCGAAACCCTGCGCGGAGTTGATGAGGGAAGCGACCAGGAAGGGTATGAAGAGGGCGGCCGATGCCGGCCGTTTGACCAGCCGCAGCAGGACCAGGAAGATCGCTGCCAACAAAGCGTACGCGCCGATCCGACCGAAGTCGAACAGCCAGGTCACGTAGAGGGAGTTGGCCGCGTAGTTCCGGTCGTCACCGTATTTCTGGGCGAGATAGACGGAGTTCGAGTTCGGGCCGTAGCCGATGTTCGGATGACCGTTCTGCCGAGCCTCGGCCATGACGATCCGCGCGCTCGTGTAACGGCCGTTGGCGGTGGCGGGTGCCGTGTCATCGCCCAGCGCATCGAGTCCGGCGACGAGCCGGCCGAACGCGACCGTCAGGCCGTTGTTGCTGGCCAGGTAGCCGGTCGGGTCGATCCGGCCGATCCCGACGACGGTCAGTGGCAGGACGGCGGCGAGGACGATCGTCCGGCGGCCCCGGGCAGCCACCGCTCGAATCCCGTTGAGATAACAGAAGATCAGGCTGATAGCGGCGGTGAGCAGGACCGTGGGNGATTTGGTCAGCAGACCGGCGAGGACGACGAGTGCCAGGTTTCGCCACGACCTGCGCCGGACCGCCAGCAGGATCAGCACGGAGATGACCGGGGCCCAGGACGAGGGCTCGGCCAGCAGCCCGCGCAGCCGGGGCGTGCCGCCGGAGCCGGCGTCTACCCACACCGGCGCCGGTAGGACGGCGGCGACGGCATAGCCGGCCAAGGCGATCCACACGCAGCCCAATGACATCCGCCAGAAGACGTGTTCGAGGTGGCGGCGATCGAAGAAGAATGCCGCAAAGACGGCGATCGAGGCGTAGAAGACGCCGAACCGCAGGCTTGCCGCGAGGTATTCGGCCGCGCCGTCCGGGCCCATCGGGCCCATCGGGCCCATCGGGGCAAGGGAGTAAAAGCACATGACCGCCGCGATGAAAAGTACGGCCGACAGGCTGCGCAGCGCGCTGTGGACGAAGGTGGCACCGTTGCGGCGCGAGACCAGGGAGAGCACCGCGAGAAAGGAATAGAGAAAAACCTGGATCTTTGTGGTCGGGATGCCCACCCTGGCCGTTGGGGAGACCGGAACGGTGCAGACCAGATAACAGCCGACGAACACCCAGGTCGCCAGCCGGGCGGCCGGCCCGATCAGCTCGTTCTGCTGCGTCTGCTCCGCGGTTTCCGGGGCGGTTTCCCGCATCCCGGGGGAGCTGGCGGAGGTCGGATCGGGGCAATCGTGACCGATTTCATCACTAGCATTATAGATTTCCCTCCAAGGGGATAAACGCCGTGATTTTCCCGAAGCCCATGGGGAGCATGGTAACAACCACCGGAGCACTTTCCCGCGGCCTCCCTCGGCGGTGGGGCGCGGGTGTCGCCGCGGCGACCCTTTCCGGGGATCGACTGCCGATAGAGGCCGGACTGCTCGCCGGGCTTCCCACGAACCGGGTCACGACCCGGAGACCCCTTGCGCGGCACCGCGCAGCCGGGCGGCGGCGAACAGGTCCGCCATCGCCGCCGGGAAATCCTCGCTGATCTGTGGACCCAGCTCCGGGCCCACCTCGTCGACTCCCGGGCCGGCGATCTCCAACCGGTGGACGACCGCGGTCCGGCCGTCGCCGAGTGGCGTTAGCGTGTGCCGGATGATAACCCCTCGCGTAGATGGTCTGTCCGAAGACATTATAGGGAGGGTGATCCGGCGAGAGCCGGTGAGCCGTCCGAATCCCGTGCGCGGTGGTTTTCCCCGCCCGGCTCGACCCGCTGACCGCATTCATCCTGGACAGGCCCACTTTTAGGATCACCGGCGTGGCGACAGGCCCACTTCTAGCGTCACCGGCATCGCAATGCACACGCGGGAAGGAAGCCACATGCAGGAAAGAGGCCACGTGCAGAAAAGAAGTCATGTGCCACTGGGGCGTCACATGCGAGAAATCGGCCACGCGCGGGAAATGGGCCGCGTGCGGGAAGGAGGTCACATGCGGGAAACGGGTCACGCGCGGGAAACGGGTCATGTCCAGGAAGAAGGCCAGGAAGGAGGCCACGCGCCGCGGAGACGTCACGCGCGGCTGGTAGGTCACGGGCAGCAGGACATCGTGAGGAGGGGACGGCGCTCCCGGCGGCGCCGGACCGTCATCGGGCTCGTCCTCGCCGCGACGACCGCGGCGACGACCAGCGCCCTCATCGACCCCGCCGCGGCCACCGGGCCGACCACGGCTTGGCACCACACATCCTCCTACCGCGGGGATGTGGTCTCCGTCAAACGGCTACGGGTCCTGTCGGCGGAGTATGTGCGGGCNGTCCTGGCCAGTACCGGGTTCGACGCCGATCCGGAGGTGATCCGGTCGGGGGTGCGGACCTACCGGGTCGTGTACTACACGATCGACCCCCGTGGACGTCGGACGACCGCCAGCGGCCTGGTGGCGCTGCCGCGCACCGAGGACCGCTGGCTGCAGGTCGTCTCCTACGCCCACGGCACCGAGATCAACCGCGCGGACGCCCCGTCGACCGCGACCGATCTGGAGGCCAACTCCTGGGGGCAGGCCCCGGCCCTCACCTACGCCGCCGCCGGGTTCGCTGCGGTCGCCCCCGACTACCTGGGCTACGGCGTCGGGCCGGGTGACCATCCGTGGTTGGATGTCCCCTCGGAAACCAGCGCGTCGCTGGACCTGCTCCGTGCGGCGCGCACCGTCGCCGCGCGTGAAGGCCGGAAGTTCAAACGGGATGTGCTGGTCACCGGGTTCTCCCAGGGCGCTTCGGCGGCCACGGGACTGGGGAAGGCACTGTGGGCCGGCGCCGACCCGTCGTTCCGGCTCGGTGCCCTGGCGCCCGTCAGCGGAGCCTATGACCTGCGTTCCGTGGAGCTGCCGGCATGGCTGAACGGGCAGGTCGCATGGCCCTTCGGTGTCGGCTACANNNCCTTCTTCCTCGTCTCCTGGAACCGCCTGTACCACCTGTACCGCTCGCCCGCGGAGGTGTTCCAGGATCCGAAGGTCGCGACGCTCTTCGACGGCAAGCACACCGGGGAGCAGATCCTCGCCGGCCTGCCGGCGACCACCGGCAAGCTGCTCACCCCGCACGGCTTCGACCTGCTCCGCAACCCCTGGGACGGGCTGGCCGTGGGGCTGTGGGCGGCGGACCATACCTGTTCGAACTGGAACCCGAGGGCGCCGGTCCGGCTCTTCGTCGGCGGCGCCGACCATCAGGTTCCGCGGGCCAACAGCGAGCATTGCCAGGCCGCGTTCCTGGCACGTGGCGCCGACGCCCCGATCATCAACCTGGGACCCAACGTCGGTCATCTCGACTCCAACAAGGCCGGTACGGCCGCGGTCGTCCGCTGGTTCCGGCAACAGGTGCAGCAGTAGCGGCGAGTTGNCGGACCAGGACGATCCATGCTCTCCGGCCTGATCCCGGCGCGGGCCTGATCCCGGCGCGGGCTGGGCCGGACGGTCGGGGCGCGGGTGGTTGTGGCATNCCNCCCGCGTCCCGACTACCGCCGGTCCCATCGCCGGCGATGGTCGGTTCATCGCCAGCGGCGGTCAGGTATCTCGGCGCCTCTTGGGNGTGCAGACAAGATAATCAACGGTGTTGACGACGTTCCGACCGCCATTTTTGATCATGGCTAGATTCGGAAAGGCCACACCGGGGGCCCGATGGTTTCGGTGCGGACGGGGAAATTGGGGCTGGGCATATTGACCTCGAGTCCGAGCCTCTTGTTGATTTTGAGAGCGCGATTCGCATAAAAAGCGAGGATTCGCGGGGCCACTGACGCCACCGTGGCGGTGGCCGGCTCGGGTATGACGGCCGAAACTATCGCAGCTATGTCGACGCCGTTAGCGACCATCTCGGTCTCCTCTCTGGTGAAGAAGATCTTCCAACCCTTGTGGACGCTGGTGGCGGATGCCATTGATGCTCCGTTTATGTCTGACCTCAGGTCCCGACAGGCGACAGGCTTGCACCAGAGCGACGGAGACTCGATGGTAGTTCGCTGATGGCGCAATAAGCACTTACTTGCGGTAATGGCACCACTGGGCGTTTCCGCGGGCAGGATGCGGCCGACCGGGCGGGTGACCAGCCGTCGGACGACGACGATGCGCTGGGTGCTCGACACATCCCTGAAGCCCATAGGTGGCCCATGGCCGGCGTTGACCGCCTGAACGATCTTCCTGCCCGGCGGGATACCAGCTCCGCTCACGAGAGGAAAGGAGGAAAGGAGGAACGAAGGGGGGAGGGGCCGGGCGAAGGAAGAAATGATCGGGCAACGGGAAGCGGAAACCCGACGCGCGCAGTCCGCCGTCCAGGGGGCGGGCTCAGGAGTGGTGAGGTGAGCCCCGTTTCTCGGACACCTGCGTAGTAGGATCCTATCCGGCTTATGCGGCGTCCGCAATGGTTGCGATGGTTGTGTGGTAAAGGTTTTCGACCTGGTCGGGGGTTTGGTAGTGCAGGGTGGAGTGGAGCCGCTGCCGGTTGTAGAAGATCTCGATGTAGTCGGTGATCGCGGTGCGGGCGGCGCGGCGGGTCGGGNAGATCTCCCGGTGGACGAGCTCGTTTTTNAGGGTTCCGAAGAAGGATTCGGCGAGGGAGTTGTCCCAGCACACTCCGGTGGCGCCGGCGGACGGGAGGACCTGGTGGCGCTGAAGAGTCCTCTGATAGGCGTCGGAAAGATATTGCGAGCCGCGATCCGAGTGGAAAACCGCTCCTGGCGCCAGTCGGGTCCGGGTCGCGGCCATCGCGAAAGCGTCGATGATCAGATCGGCGCGCATGTGCTCCGCCATCGACCAGCCTATGACTTTTCTGGAATAGCAGTCGATGACGGTCGCCAGGTACAGCCATCCCTCACCGGTGCGGATGTAGGTGATGTCCCCGACGAGCTTCTCCCCGGGGCGAGTCGCGGTGAAGTCACGGCGGACCCTGTCGGTCGGCGCCGGGGCCTGCCCGGGCAGGGTGGTGCGCCGGTAGGACCTGGGCTGGCAGGCACGCAGGCCGGCGCGGCGCATGACGCGGCGGACCAGGCGCACCGACGCCGGCGTGCCCGAGGCCCGCAGGGCGGCGGCGATCCGCCGGGCGCCGTACGTCTGCCGGGACGCGGCGAACAACGCCCGTATCCGTGTTTCCAGCGTTGCGTGACGACGGGAACGCGGCGACGCCGGTCGGCGCTGCCAGTCGTAGAATCCGGACGCGGACACCTCCAGCCAGGAACACATTTTCCGCACGGGATAGTTGGCCTTCTCCGCGGCGATCAGCATGTACTTGTCGATCACTGATGGCGCTGCGCGAAGAAGGCCGCGGCTTTTGAGAGGAACTCGCGCTCCATCCGGAGTTCCCGGTTCTCCTTCTCCAGCTCTCGGAGCCGGGCGCGTTCCGACATCGACAGCGGCTCGTCCTCACTGTTGTCATGGGCACGTCGCCACGCAGCTACCCAGGTGCCCAGAGTGCCCTCGTTTATGCCGAGATCCTTCGCGACCGCGACTACCGGCCGGCCCGAATCGATGACGAGTTTCACCGCCTCGTCCTTGTACTCAGGCGTAAACCGCCTACGCTGCTGACTCATCAACATCCTCCGTCTACGGACCAGTCATCCTACAGGGATCACTGTCCGAAGATCGGGAACCACCTCAGTGGCTCAGGAGTGGCTCAAGGGCGGTTCAGGAGACGGGCCGGGGGCTGCTCATGGGCGGGCCAGACGGTGGATCAGGCGCCGTGGCGTCGCTCCCTGGCGGCGAAGCTGCGCAGGGCGCGCAGGAAGTCGATCTCACGGAACGCCGGCCAGTACGCCTCGCAGAAATACAGCTCCGAGTAGGCGCTCTGCCAGAGCAAGAAGTTGGACAGCCGCTGTTCCCCGCTGGTGCGGATCACCAGATCGGGGTCGGGCTGGCCGGCGGTGTAGAGGTGCTGGGCGATGTCGTCCACGGTCAGCGTCGACGCGACGTCGGTCAGCGAGTCCCCGGCCTCGGCCCGCTCGTGCAGCAGCTCGCGCAGGGCCTCGATGACCTCCTGGCGACCCCCGTACCCGACGGCGAGGGTGACGTGGGCGCCGGTCGTGACGCTGCGGGTTGTCTCCACGGCCTCCTTGAGGACACGGGCCGTGCTGTCCGGCAGCGTGTCCAGCATGCCCGCGAGATGGACCTGCCAGCGGGCGTCCGGCCGCCCGAGCCGGTCGGCCACCACCTGCTCGATCACCTGCATGAGGAAGGCGACCTCGGCGTCCCCGCGCTGCTGCAGGTTCTCCGTCGAGCAGACGAACACGGTGACGTGTTTGATGCCGACAAGCTCGCACCAGGACAGGACGTCCTCGGCGTGCTCGGCGCCGTACTTGTGGCCGAGGCTCGGATTCGCCATGCCCATCTCGCGGGCCCAGCGGCGGTTGCCGTCCATGACCAGCCCGACGTGCGCAGGCAGTGGACCCGCCATGACCTGCCGACGCAGGCGACGGGTATAGAGCGCGTAGAGGGGGCCGGCCGTCATCTGCACCTTCGATTACACCTTCGATTGTGGGACGCCCGGCGATCGCGGGGCACCCGGGGGAGGAGGAGTCCGGGGAGAGCCCATGGTCGGAGAGGGGTTCATGGCCGCTTCCGGCCTGTGGTCGATGGGCCTGTGGTCGATCTGTCGTCGGTGCCGTGGGTGTCGCATCGCCGCATGCGGGGGTAGCGGGGTAGCGGAGGAGTGGAGGAGTGGTACGTCGGAATACCAGTGTGCCCTCTCCCGAAGAAGGGCTTCCGCGGGGGCTCGGGCCGACGCCGCGATCGGGCGGTCCACCGGTCACAGGACCGCTACCGGCCCACCCGCCCCGTGCAGGTCCAGCGCCGGAATCACCAGCCAGCTCTCGTAGCCCCCCGCCCGGGCGTGCCGGTTCGCCTCGGCCGGTGTCACGAAGAATCCGACGACACCTTCCACCGCCCGATCCGGCCCGATGAGGACCGCCAACGCCCATAGCGGGCCGGATTGCTGCGGATTCGCGGCCGGAATATGCGACCACACGTCCGACCAGCTCGACTGGTCAGCCGAGGACTCCATCACGCACCCCTCTTCACGCAGCTTGTCCGGAGCCACCCACGGCGGCCATGGCGGACGAAGGTCGACCGGCGAGAACCATCGGTATCACTATCGGTGCCGCCTCTGCGTCTTACGGTGACATTCGGTAAGTTTCTGTCCATACTCTCGCCACGGCGCTCCAGATGAACAGCTTGGCGCCTCGGGCCCCTCTTCCGTGCCTATTTCAACACGAGCGCCGGCTGAGACGTGACACACGGACCGCCGTTCGGCGATGCTTTGATGATTTGAGTTCTTCGGACCCGTTCCAGGCCTTCGCGGTCGGCGGTCCAGCGAGGGAGTTCGCGCAGGTTGTCCGCCATGGCCCTTGGTCTCTCGCCGGGCACCGCGGGGTTCAAACGTCTGCACGTGCAGCCGGCTCTCACGATGGGACCGGACCCAATTCTTCTGGAGTATGCACGCGCAGATGTACGGGCGTGCGCATGCGCGTACGCACGTCACACATCATCACTGCGCCGCCAGTTCCCGTGATCTGGGTGCAACACCCACCACCCGGGCGGGAATGGTCAGCCCCTGGTGGCCCGTTGTTGCGCGTTCGCGTAGACGAGTTGAAGTAGGTCGGAGCCGGTGACCACCGTGAAGACGGATGCGGCGAGCCGCGTCGGCCGAGGCGCGACGACCAGGCCGAAGACGAAGCCGGTGGCCATCCACTGCGCGGTGCAGAACGGGCAAGTGAGTAGCTCACCCACGCTGTGCCGGGCCGGGGGATGCTCGCGGACCTCCTCGGCGAGTTCCGCCGGTCCCGCGGTGCCGCGGAAGCGGGTGAAGGGGGCGCGCAGCGGGCTCGTCACCGGGTCCTTGGTGAGAATGCGGCTCAGCTTGTGCGTGGCGATCGTGACGAGAACCAGGTCGGAGACCGCGAACCGCTCGGGCAGGACCGCACCGGACACCCGGCCGATCAGCCCGAGAGCCGCGCACAACCCGCCATACGCCGACAGGGTGGCAAGATAGCTGCGCAGCGGGCGGGGCTCGTTGCCCGCGTACTCGCTCTGTTCCTGGCGCGCCGTGTTGGTCAGGCGGGCCAGGACACCGGTTTTCGGGGCACGCATCATGTCGGATGCCTGCCCACCGTCTCCGACGGTAACCAGGTGGAACATGCCCCGCGACACGCCCCGCCGGCCGCCGCCAGTGGCGGACCCGGTGGAGGCCACCGGGTCCGCCGCCCGGGTCCGTGCGGCGGGNGGNTGGGGTCATGCTCTCGTCGGCCGGCCTGGACGAGTTTGTCGCAGCTTTCGGGGTTGTCGGCCGGGTCTCGTTCAGGACTCCGGTGCCGCGTCCCCGTGGCCGTTCGCGTTGGCACGCCGGGTGGTCGTGTTGAACATGCGGGTGAGGTACTCGGTGCGCAGGACACCGCGGCCGTCGGCTCCGACATAGCCGACGTCGCGGGTGAGGTAGCCCTCGGGATAGGTGTAGCCGGCGGCGGTGACCTCGCCGTTGCGGGTCCACCAGGCTTTGCGCTGGGTGCGGCAGCGGTCGCAGGCGTGGATGACGTGGTAGGCGCGGGCCTCACGGTCCCAGGTGGCGCTGTGGGGCTGCCAGCGGTGTCCCATGGTGCGGCATTCCACGAAGCTCACGGGCAGGTCGTGCGCCCAGGACTCGATGCTGCGACGGGGGGACTGCTCGGCCATCAGGGTGTTGGCCCCTTTCCGGGGAGACGGTGCGCGGGACGGGAACGACGAATGTAACGGTGGGAGAACGCCGACGGTCTCCTGGAGTGATCCTGCCATCCGGACCCGGTGTGGGTCTCTTCGGTGGGCATGCTGGCGCGCCCCCTGTGACCAGGGTGTATTGGCAATGGACGGCCTACTGTAGTGGGTACGGAGGCAGCGTTGTCGTGCACGCGATTCACGCTGCCGCCTGCTTCACCGCAACCATCGACACTTTCGGTGAACGGCCTGCGGTTGTGGGGCGCGCGGGACGGGGACCTCGAGGCCGAGGTGGAGGCCGAGGTGGAGGCCGAGGTGGATGTGCACGGCTTCCAGCACGCTCACCCGGGCATGGCCGCCGATGGCGAGCGCGACGGGCCGATGATCACCTTCTTGCCTGTGGGTGCCCCTGCGGTAGTGGCATGCAATCGTGGAAGAGTGCGGGGACATCGGCCCATGGGCGGTCACGGGGGTGCGAGCCGGACCGCGGTGCTGGTGTGCCAGGGGCGGGCCGTCGCGCACGGGCGCATCGCTGTCGACCGGTTCGACGATCCGACAGCGATGATGTTTCTGCGCGCCGACGAACGGGGCGTTGTCGAGTGGGTGCGCGGTGGTGTCCCGCCGCGGGGGTGGGGGGCGCGGCTTGAGTTTGAGATGGTGCGGGCCTGCGGTGAGGTGATGGTGCCGCGTACCGTCGCCATCGACGAGGCCCTCCGGGAGGCCGTCGGTGGGGCCGACGGCGATCGGGAGGTGCGGCGGGCGGAGCAACTGGTGGTTCTCGGCGCGGGCCTGGACGGACGGCCCTGGCGGATGCCGGAGCTCGCCGGCGTCGCCGTATTCGAGGTCGATCATCCGGCGTCCCAGCGGGACAAGCTCGACCGGCTCGGGGACGCGGATCGGCTCGGGGNCGCGGGGCCGCCGGGAACGGCACCGCGCTTTGCGCCGGTGGACTTCAGCCGTGACGACCTCGACGCGGCCCTGACGTCGGTGGGGCATCGGCCGACGGTGCCGACGGTCTGGATCTGGGAGGGTGTCGTACCCTACCTCACCCGTGGCCAAGTCGCCGCCACGACCCGGGTCGTGGCGGGGCGCTCGACCCCGGGAAGCCGCCTGATCGTTCATTACCACGCGCCGGCGCTCTCGGCGCTTCTCGGCCGGCTGGCGGCACGGGTGCTGACTATTGTGTCACGGCGCCCCGATCCCATGGCCCGCGAACCCAACCGCTCGGCATGGACCCCCGCCGCGATGCGTCGGATGCTCGCCGCCCACGGCTTCACCGTCCGCCGCGACGACGACCTGCTCACGCTCGCCCGGCGATTGGCGGTGCCGGTTCGGCACCGCCAATCGCTGCGCAACGGCCACGTCGTCGTAGCCGACCTCCTCGTGGCCGACTTCGACACGGTCTGACCCGCCCTGGTCTGGCGCCACCTCGCGCGCTCCGCTCACGCGAACCGATCCGCCAGTCACCCTGATCCGCCCGTCACCTGACCTACTTACAGTATGTAGCGCCATCGTGGGTTTCGGTTGGGGTTGACCGGGGATGATGTCCAGGGCACCCGTGTGGGGAAACCTGCGAGACCGCACTCGGCGATCGTGGCGACCGACCGGCAAGACACTGCGGACCGTACGCCGGTCGGTCGTCTCCGCGGCCGGGCACCGGGGGAACCGGAGCCACCGGAGGAGGTGAGAGGGGCCGGGTCAGAGCCGGTTGCGCAGCAATTGCTTGCCCTCCTCGGCGCCCTTGCGGCTTTCGTTCTGCGCCCGGCGGAACAAGCTAGCCAGCTCCTGGTCGTCGTCGCGCTCGGCGTCGCCGATGTAGGTCTCCAGCCGCAGCGCGTTGCTCAGACACCGCTCCGTGAACCACAGCAGGTCGTACTGGGCGTCCTTCGTGCCGGTGACGTTCCCGGTCTCGGCTGTCGTGGTCATCTGATCGGCTCCCTTCATCGGGGTCTGCGGATACACATCCTTCGGAGTACCAGTTCCCGCACGGGCCGCTCTTACCCGTCTGTCCGTCCGTGGCCCGAGCACGAGCGACCAACCGCAGAAGATCGACAGCCCGCTCGACACGATCCACGATCACGCCCGCGCCGCCCATGGCACCGCCTCCCCCGGGTGATCCGTCGTGATCCGTCGTGATCCGTCGTGATCCGTCGTGATCCGTCGTGATCCGTCGTGATCCGTCGTCTATGATCCCGTACCGGGGTGGTGCTCCGTTTTATAAGATCCCGGGGTGTCATCGGTCGTCGGCCGGGACTGAACCCGCAGGCCATCGGTCATGATCGAGAGCAGGGGTCGAGCGTGGTCCGCCCGCTCCGGCGCCTGTTCCCGGATCCAGCCGATGGCGGTCACGAGAGAGATCACCTCCTCGACCCGCACGTCCGACCGGACGTCGCCGGCCCGCTGGGCCCGGACGAGGAATGCCAGCGTCGCCTGCTCGAGGGAGTAGCAGGACGCGTGCAGCCCCGTCTCCTCGTCGCGCACCATGGTGAGCAGCCTGGCGGCCACCCCCCCGGTAGGTCGCGATGTGCGCAATCAGTTTGTCGAGCCAACCGAACAGCGCCGCGCCCGCGTCCGGGGCGTCCAGCAGCCGGTCCACCTCGTCGAGTAGCGCGGCGGTCCGGTCGTGCGGCAGCGCCTCGAGCAGCGCGTCCCGGTTGGGAAAGTGCCGGAAGAGCGTGCCGATCCCGACCTCCGCCTGCCTGGCGACCTCGTTGAGGGAGATGTCCCTGTCGCTGCCGGCGAAGGCGCCCCGGGCCACCTCGAGGATCCGCTCGCGGTTGCGGCGCGCGTGCGAGCGCATCGGCCGGTCCGCCGTCGCCACGCTGCTGGCCGTGTGCACCTCCGGGGGGCTCGGCCGTACGCCCCTTCGAGCCTACGAAGCTTGGTCGTACGGAAGCTTGGTCGTCACGAGGGGTGTGCTGGTGGTCAGCGGCGCGCGACGGTGCCGAGCGCGACGGCGCAGAGCCGTTCCCCGTCCCTGTCTCCGCCGCGGTCGAAGACCTCGCAGCGCACGGTAACCAGAGTGGAGCCGGCGTGGACGACCTCGGCACGGGCGATGAGCTCGTCGCCCCGCGCCCCCCGGAGATAGTTGATCTTCATCTCGGAGGTCAGGACGGCGTCCCCCGCGACGCTGCCGGCGGCGAAGGTGAGGGCAGTGTCGGCGGCATAGCTCAGCGCCCCGCCGTGCGCGGCGCCGTGCTGCTGGCGTAGATGATCTCCGAGCGGGATGGTCAGCTCGGCCNCCCCCGCCTCGAAGCGACTGAGCCGGGCGCCGAGCAGTCGACTGAAGGGCTGGGCTGCGAGTAGCCCGCGGGCCACGGCGATGTCGGGCGTCATCGGCTCTCCAGGAAGGTGTGCCTGCCGGCGGGGTGCCTACCAAGCAGTGTGGGCCTTGGGAGGTTCGTGGGTCGTCAGGGACTGGGCGCGGGTGGCGGAGGGGTGACGACACGATTGGCAGTGGTCTCGATGGCGGACTGCGGACTGATGATCTGGGCCGTGGCCGGCTGCGGTCGGCTGAGCCACTGCTTTCGTCTCGCTGCTCGCCTGAATCCAGGGCGAAGCGATGGTTATCCGCCTGGCGCGGTGTGTAGGAGGTCGGCGGTATGTCGTGAATAGGGGTTGCGGCGGGGNTTTNGTGCCAGGTCGATCCAGGGTGGAGGAAGGAACTCGGGCCGGCGGNCGGGGNCGAGCCGGACGGTCCAACCCTGGTGGTGCACGAACCGGTGATGATATCCGCACAGCAAGACCAGATTGTCGAGCGAGGTTTCTCCGCCGTCTATCCAATGACGAACATGGTGAATTTCACACCACGACGACGGGCGGTCACATCCCGGATATGCGCAGCAGACATCGCGGGCGATGACGGCGCGACGCAGATCCGCCGGTGCGCTCCGGTAGGCACGACCGACATCCAACGGAACGCTGGCCGCATCGAACAGCACCCGGCCGACCGAGGCGTCACAGGCCAGGCGGCGCAGCACACCGGCCGGCAGCGGCTGACCCCAGCCGGTCGAGGCCGGAGGCCCGCCGTGGCCGAGCAGCGCCGCCCACGGCACGGTCACCGTCAGATGCGGGCGCACCCCACCGGTCACGGGCAGAACGCCGGCACCGAGCACGCGGTGGAACAGCTCGACGAAGGCGTCGGCACGCCGCCGCGCCGGGGAACGCGGATCGGCGGTGCCGTCATCGCCGGGGCGGGGNCCGGCCAGCGGATCCAACGCCGAACGCAGCAGGGCGGCGGCTTCGGCATCAAGGGTGCCGCTGATCCGCGTGGTCCCGCCCGGCAGGTCGGTCAACCACAGACCCCGCCGGTCGGCAGGATCACTACCGGGACCCGGCCTACCGTCCCGGTCGCCCGCATCGCTCTGGTCGCCCGCATCGCTCTGGCTGTCCGGGTCGTTGTGGTGACCGGTGTCGGTGGGCCCGTCGCCGCCGGGGCTGGTATCGATCTGGGTGAGCTGTTCGCGCAGGTGCCGGCCGAGACGGGCCAGCTCCGCGGGGTCGAACATCCAGGCCAGCTCCAGCAGCGAAGCCTCCGCGGCGGTATACACCTCGGCGCCGAGGCCACGCGGCAGAGAACGCAGCGCCAGGTGGATCTCCCATGCTTGCTCTACAGTGATCACACCGGCGGTCAGGGCAGCGCCGGTCGCGGCCAGCGGGCCATCCACGGCAATCGCGAGATCAAGCAGACGCCGGGCGTCAACGGGACGCATCCGCAGCCGTTCCCGCAGCAACGCTGCCGTACCGGCCGCGCCCTCCCGCGCGGCCAGGTTCCGCCCATGAGCCTCCCGCGCCAGCGCGAGCCGCACCGCGGCAAGGCGGGCCAGCTCCACCGAACAGTCGTCCAGGGCGCCGTACAACTCGGCGTCCGACAACGACCACACCGGCGCCTCTACCAGGCCACCCACCTGCCCGGCCACCCCCACCAACCCGGACAGCACCCGATGCTGCCCGGTGGCGGGATCGGTGGCGGGATCGGTGGCGGGATCGGTGGCGGTCATGGATCAAGCGTAGATCACCCCACCTCGGATGTCGAACCTATGTTCGATTACCGTTACTCGGTGCTGTGGTTGCCGAGCGGGCAGGAAGGCCGTTTCGTTGTGGCCGGCAGCGCCGGCAGGGCGACCGCGAGCGTCGCGACCCCGATCGGCACGTTGATGAAGATCCAGCGCCAGCTTGCGGTGTCGGTGAGGACGCCGCCGAGCACCTGGCCGATCGAGGCACCGGCGGCACCGGTGAAGCTGAAGACGGCGATCGCCCTGGCCCGCTGCCCGGGCTCGGCGAACAGTGTCCCCAGGATGCCCAGGCTGACGGCGGCGGCCATCGCGCCGCCGATCCCCTGCAGGAAACGCGCGAGGATCAGCATCGCGGGGCTGCCGGCCGCTCCCGCGAGAGCCGAGGCCGCGGTGAACACCGCGGTGCCGGACAAGAACATGCGCCGCCGGCTGATGAGGTCGCTAAGCCGTCCGGCCAGCAGCAGACTTCTGAAGGCGATCAGGTACGCAAGTAGTACGTCGTAGCAACGCCTGATCTACAGGGTAGAGAAAAGTTGCGATGACCCCAGATGTGGCAGGGGACCCCAGCGAGGCCCGCATGCTCGGGGCTTCGCCGGGGTCCCAAGGGCCAGCCGACGGAGGGTTTGGAGTCAACCCCGCCGGCTGGGGCTCAGATGCACTGACCTCGAACCCGAGATCACGGGATCATCATGGCCATACAGGTCGTGGTCAGGTCAGGCGCCACGTGGCATAGCTACGCGCCAGGGCGGCTCGGTTCTGAGCGGCAAGGC
>NZ_JPHT01000026.1:22273-78031 GCF_000733325.1 Frankia sp. Allo2 | reverse complement strand
GCCGATCCCCAGCCGGACCGTAGGCGCCGGTGGTGTACCGGAACGAGTCACGGGCCCTCCCGCGCTTCTTGAACCGGGGAAACCGACCCGCCGGCCCTTCCGCTTCCCTTACCGGGAGTCGGTGAAGTTCTTCAACCCCCGGGCAAGCTGATCCAGGCCAGCGCGGAACGCCTCCTTCGAGCACCGCGCCCACCACGGGGCCAGCTTGTGTTTCGCAGCGTTCCAGGCCAGCCGCAACGCGGGCAGCGTCCACGACACCGGGGTGAGCAGATCACCGGTCAGCCCGTAGGACTGTTCGGCCTCGCGCTGCGCGAACGCGGCTTTCACCCGGACCAGACCCCAGTTGTAGGCGAACCGCNCTGCCCCGGCATGCCGGCGCAGAGCGGCAAGCCGGACGGTGTTTGGATCGAGAGCGAACCCTCTCCACCTCCCGCGACGCCAAATCATGGAAGGGTCGGCTAACGAACCGCTTGTTCCAGCAGGTAGGTACAGCGGCGGAAGAGTGGTCCGTCGTGGTGGAGCATCGCCACGATTGTTACTTCAACCGGAATGTCCGAGTAGTGGACAAGGCCGGGTCGCCGGGCCGAAGCCGCAGCTCCCCGAGCTCCGGTAACAGGACTGCTGCCGCGACCGTGCGCTCCCGCCGGATGTCGCCGTTGTCGGGCACCCGGATGGGTGGGGCGGACAGCAACGCGAGGTGCTCCTCGGGCTCCTTCCCAAGGGTCGCGAGCACCGCCGTGGCAGCCTCAAGCCGGCGGACGGAGGAGTTGCGGGCGAACACGTTGATCTCGTCGTGGGGAACGAAGTCGGGATGGAGGAAGTGGTTGGTGTGGACGGTCTGTGGCGCTTGCACGGTCCGTAGCTCGTCACCGAGGATCTCCACCCAGACCGCCCGGGTGGCATCGCAGAGCGTCAGCGACCGGGAGCTGGCCAGCCGCAGGCCGCGGAGGACGTCGAGGGCTTCCTCGACGTCCTCCGCTGTGTCGAGCAGGTGCCGGATCGCCAGGTACGGGGGCAGACCTGCCCGCCAGTCGCCACCCAGGACGAGGTTGAGCCCGATCGCGAGGCCGCGGCTGTTGAGGCCGAGGTATCCGAGCAGGCCGCCGAAGCTCAGCACGAGCGAGCGGCCGATCGGCGAGGCCAGGTCGAGGACGGCGATCTGGTCTTCGAGGTCGCCGTTGAGGTCGACGGTCTGGGCGAGCAGCGGGCCGGCGACCCGCGCGTAGGTGGTGCAGTCACCCGCGGTGGGGATCTTGGTGTAGCCGAGGATCTCGCGCCGAAGCTGGAGCAGCCAGGCCTCGTCCTCGTCCAGGCCCGCGCCGGACGCGAGCCCGGCGACCTCGGCCGCGAGCCGCGGCGTGGCGTGCTCGATCTCCGTACGGTACCGGGCGATCGTCGGGCGCAGTCCGTCCAGCGTCACCGGGTCGGGCAGCAGCCGGCCGAGCCGGCAGACGTGGTCGTCCACAAACGACCGCAGCCGCCCCGCCAACGCCGCCCCGTGGGCCTTGCCCAGCTCCGACGGCTCCCCGTCCGCCCTGACCAGGACGGTCACGGGCACGCCTTAGGGCGCTCGGCGAGCGTCTTCTTCACGATCGGCCATTCCTCGACCAGCACGCTGTAGTAGATCGCGTCGCGACGGCGCCCGTCCGGCATGGGGTTGTAGCTGCGCAGCACCCCCTCCTCGACGGCGCCGATGTTGCGCAGGCCGCCGCGGGCCTGGGTGTTCAACACGTCGGTCTTGAACTCCACCCGCAGCGCGCCCAGGCGCTCGAAGGCGTGCTCCAGCAGCAGCACCTTGGCCCACCGGTTGANCCCCGTGCCGCGGAAGTCTCGGCCGAGCCACGACCAGCCGATCTCCAGCCGAGCGTCCGGCTCGGACAGGTTGCTATAGCTCATGCTGCCCGCGACCCGGCCGGTGCGCTTGTCGGTGATGACGAAGACACATCGCCGGCCGGCCCGATGGTCGGCGAGAGATGCGTCGAAGAACGCCTCGAAGTCGGCATCGGATTCCACCCGGAAGACGAAGTACCGCCAGATGTCCGGGTCGAAAGCGATCGCCCGCAACGCTTCCCGGTCGGCCTCGGTGACGGGTGCGAGGCGGACGTGGTCGTTGTCCAGGACGGCCGGGCCGTCCGTGCGCCAGGCCACCGGTCAGGCCCCCGCTGGAGCGTGCCGGGACAGGATTTCCACGCAGTCACGCAGGGTGTGCATCCCGGCCAGATCGTCCTCGGTGAAATGGGCCATGTCGATGCCCGTGTCCCTGCACAGCGAGGTCAGGAACAGGACCTTGTTCAGCGAGGTCAGCCCGTAGGTACCGGTGAGGGCGGCAGCGGGCTCCAGGTCCTCGGGGGCGATGTCGATGGTCAGCACCGCGGCCAGGTTCTNCCGGACGACGGTCTCGATGTCAGGCAGCACAGAGTCGGGCAGCACAGAGTCAGGCAGCATGGAGTCCCTTCCTCGGGTCGCCGAGCTGGCGCAGGTACACCGCTCGGATCTGCTTCCGCTTGGGTTTGTACTGAGATGTGAGCAGGCCGTTGTCGATGCTGAACGGCTCGTCGGCCACCACGGCCCGGTGGATGTACTGGTCACCGCCGAGCGCCTTGTTGGTGGCCGCGAGCTGTGCGGAGATGGCAGCGGTGTCCGCCGGCACCGACGCCGGCGAGACGACCGCCACCAGCTCGGTCTGGGCCGGGCAGTAGAGCACGCACTCCGCGATGGCCGGGCTGGCCTTCAGATGCTCCTCGATCTGCCTGACGATGATCTTCTTACCGTTGTCCAACACGATCGTGTCGTCGGCACGACCGAGAACGAACAGGAAGCCGTCGGCGTCAAGGTATCCGAGGTCACCGGTGCGCACGGTGCCGTCGGGGCCGAAGACCCGCTCGGAGTCGCCGGGCTCGCAGTAGGCGTACCGCCCGTTCACCGGGTGCTGGGCACGGACGCTGATCACCCCGTCATCGTCGATGAGTACCTGCTTGCCCGGCAGCACCCGGCCTACGCTGCCCTCCCGGTGCGCGCCCGGGTGGTTCTTGGCCACGATGCACGTCTCGTTGAGGCCGTAGCCCTCGTAGATCGGCAGACCGAGCCGGTTGAAGAAGGCAAGGGTGGCGGGATCGGCGGGCGCCGAGCCCGTCCAGAGGTAGCGGATGCGGTCGCCGAACAGGTCGCGGGCCACATCGGCGAGGTCCCGGCCGGTGCGCTGGGTGCGGCGCTCGATCTGGCTGCGGGCACCTTCGAAGAAGCCGGGCACGCCCATGACGACGGTCGGCCGTACCTGGGTGAGTGCGACAAACGCCGCCTCGTAGGTGCAGACCGTGACGTCGTGGCCGTGCAGCAGCGCCGAATACACCCAGTAGCGCTGCTGAAGCAACGACAGCGGCAGAAACACCAGCAGATTGTCGCCGGGGCCGTGGCCGAACATGCCCTGGACGGCGTCCAGCGAGCTGTCGATGCTGCCGACGGTGGCGCCCAGGCCCTTGGGCGTGCCGGTGCTTCCCGAGGTGAACTTGATCGTGGTGACCTCGTCGGGGGCGTACCTGACCGGCGGCGGGGGCACGTCGGGCAGGTCGTCGGGCAGGTCGTCGAGCAGGTCGTCGAGCAGGGCCGCGAGTTGCTCGACACCGGATTCGTCGGACGGCCGGTCGGTGAACAGGAGGGAGAGGCCGTAGCGGTCCATGAGTTCGCGGGTAGGCGCGAACTTGCCCGGTTCCAGGCCGGCGGTCTCGACCTTGAGCCGCAGGGCAGCCAGGTCGAGCACCACCCACTCGAGGCTGTTGGCGGCGAGGATGCCGATCCGGTCGCCCGCGCCGAGGCCGCGGGCGCGCAGCCTGGCCGCGACCAGGCCGGACAGTCGCCAGACCTCGGCGAGCGGGACCTCGCGGGTGCCGGCCAGCCTGGTGATGTACAGCGTCCCGCGGTCCGGGGTGGACGCCAGGAGTTTGTTGATCATGACAGGCTCCTGCTGGTCGGGCGGAAGAACGTGGTGTGGGCGAGGGTGACCTTGCTGCCCGGCGGGATCAGCTCGACCGTGCTGGGCCACTGGTCGGGCGCCGGCTGGCCAAGGGCTTCGGCCAGCCGGACGGCGAAGCGCGGCATGACCGGCGCGGCGCCGTGCGCGAGCAGTGCGGCGGCGGCCAGCTCCAGTGCGGTGGCCGTGCGCACCTCGTTCGGCATGCCGCCGGCCCGCGCCAGCACGCGTTCCCGGCGGCTGAACCGGAGCGCGTCGGCCACCAGGGCGTCCAGTTCGGCGGCGGCCTGGTTGAGCGAGAACCCGCCGGGCCGCAGGCTGGCGGTGAGCGCCCCAAGCCGGGCAGCGAGCTGGCTGAGGAACCCGGCGTGCTCGGGGGTCCAGTTGCCGGCGTCGGGAGCCACCCCGTCGTAGTGGTCGGCCACGTGCTGGCCGAGGTCGTTCAGCCAGGCCTGCCAGGTGCCGATCAGGGTGGTCGCGAGCGTGTGCTCGTAGGCGTCGAGCTCGAAGTTCGTTCGCTGCGCCTCGGGACGGCTACGGGCGAGGAAGTAGCGCACGGCGTCCACGCTGCCGGCGTCGAGGATCTGCTTGCCCCAGATGGCGTGCCGGCGGCCGGTGGAGAACTTCAGGCCGTCGTAGAGGAAGAACTCGTTGACGTGGTAGTCGATGTCCGGCGTCCAGCCGGGCAGGGCGAGCTGGTAGAGCACCGGGTAGAGAATCGCGTGGTAGAAGCTGTTGTCGTAGCCGAAGAAGTGGACGATCTTCCAGTCGTCGGTCGGCTCGGCGGCCGTCCAGTCGCGGCCGATGCGCTCGCCGAGCTTCTGGATGCCGTGCAGGAAGCCGAAGGCCATCTCCGGCCATACCCAGATCACCTGGCCGGCGCCGTTCGCCTCGTGCGGGGTGATGCCCCAGTCGCTGGGGTGGCTGACCGGGATGTCGACCCGCTCCCGGCGGAACAGTCGTGCGGCGAGCTCCCGTAGCCGGGCCGGGACGCGGCCCCGGCGGTGATGGTCGAGCACCGTGCCCGCGTGCTCATGCAGCGGCAGCACGTAGCGGCGGACCGTGCCGGCAGCGGGTGCCTCGCCGGAGGGCTTGGCGACCGGATCGGCCAGGTCGACCACGGTGTTCGGCTCGCCGCACTCCTCGCAGATGTTGCCGCCGGTGATCTCACCGCAGCCGGGGCAGCCGCCGCGGACGTCGACCTCGTAGAGGTATTGGCCGGTTTTCGGGTCGAACAGCGCGGGGCCGTCGCTCGGGGCGATCGCGCCGGAGTCGACCAGCCTGGTGAAGAAGTCCTTCAGCGCGGGGACATAGCTGGGGTCGGCGTTTGTGACGGTGTACTGGTCGAGCGGGATGTCCATCAGTCGCAGGGTTTCCGCGATCTCGGCGCTGTAGTGCGCGGCCGTTTCGGCGTTCGACCTGCCTTCCCGGCGAGCGCAGTCGACCACGTAGGACTGGAAGTCGTCGCTGCCGGTCAGGTGCCAGATGTTGGCGCCGTTCATCCGTTGGAACCGGACGTAGGCGTCGGCACCCAGATACGGGCCGGAGAGGTGGCCGAGGTGGAGGTCGCCGTTGGGGGTGGGCGGCGTCGAGAAGACGAACACCGGGCGGTCGCCGTGCTCGCTGGTCACCGGGGTGGCCGAGGACACCGCGCGGGCGCCGTCGCGCCAGTACTGGGTGAGGAAGACCAGATCCTGATCCCCGGTGTTCTCCACGACGTGAGCCTCGAACGGCTCGAACAGGACGACGGTGCCCGGCGCGACCGGGTGGCGTTCGGAGCCCACGACGAACTCGCCGCGGCCGGCGACGATGACGATCAGCTCGGTTTCGTCGTGCCGGTGGTGCGCCGAGGCGACGCCCGGTGCGACCCGGCCCCAGGCGGCGCCGGTGCCCAGCCCGTCGACCGAGACCATGTCGATCCCGAATGCTTCGGAGAGCGCGGCGACGCCAAAGCGGTCGATGATCATGCGGTGTCCTTCTCGTCGAGCAGGTCGGCGGCCGCCGCGGCGATCGCGGGGGCCAGCCGGTAGCCGGAACCGCCCGCCGCGCCGGCGAACAGCACCCGGCCGTCGGCGGTGACCGGGCGCACGATCGGCGTACGGTCGGGGCTGTAGGCATCGCAGAACACGCGGCCGGAGACACAGTACGGGCTGAGCTTCGGGGCGTAACGATCCAGGATCGCCCGGCCGCGGTCGAGGTCGTCGGCGGACAGCTCCCCGGTCAGCGCGTCCGGGGTGACGTCCCAGTCGGGTGAGGTGTAGCTGAACAGCCAGTGGCCGCGGTGGGCCAGCGGTAGCAGGAACGCGTCCTCGTCGTGGAAGACGGTCGTGCGGTCGCGAGGGGTGGCGGGTCGTTCGATGTGCAGGGCGACCACTTTCTTGATCCGGACGCCGAGCGGGGCAAGCAGCTCCGGCCAGGCCAGCCAGGGACCCGGTGCCAGCACGACGCGGCCGGCGGTGAGCCGGGCACCGGTGCTCAGCGTGAGGACGACGCCGTCCGGTGCGGACCCCACGGCGGTGACCGCGGTGCCCTCCCGAAACGCCGCGCGGTCGCGGAGCCGAGCGGCCAGGAGTTGGGTGAGCGCTCCAACGTCGGCGTAGTGGGCGCCGTCGCCCTCCCAGCCCTGGTCGGCCGGACGCAGCCGCGCTTCGGGGAGGTAGTGCTCCCGGACGGCGGCTTCGTCGGTGCTGACCACGGTCAGGCCCACCGGGTGGATCGGCACCTGTGGGTCTCGCCGGCGCAGGTCCTCGTACCAGCGATGGCTGTAGGCGGCCAGCGCCCGCACCCGTGGGGTGGCACCGCGCGGGAAGTGCAGGCCGGCGGAGAACCGGGACACTCCGCCGCCAACCNCNCCCCTGTCGATCNCCGTCNCCCGCCGGTGGGGCGCGCGGGCCAGTGCCTCGGTGGCCACCAGGCAGCCGACCACTCCGGCACCGACCACCACGACGTCGGCGTCCACATGATCGCACGCCCTTTGGCCCAGGATTTTCCCGGAAAGAAAGGCCTCCGGGCGTGCAGCTTCGCCATAATCGCACGCCCTTTGGCCCAGGATCGTCCCGGAAAGAAAGGCCTCCGGGCGTGCAGCTTCGCCATAATCGCACGCCCTTTGGCCCATTAGCGGGCCCCTGTCTTGGGTGACCACTCGACGAACGCCGGGTCCTGTCCCCTGCTCCGGACGCCGCGGATCCGGTCGACGATCCGCTGGCTGCGCCAGGCGGTGAGGCTGAGGTTCGGGTCGGCGAGGCCGCGCTGCGTGCGGACGGCATTTTGCAGGAACAGGTTCCGGTCGGCCGGGCCGTCCCAGTTGGCGGCGAAGTCGGCGTCCACCTGATACTCGTCGTCCTCCCGCGCCAGGCGTTGCTCCAGGGGTGCCAGGAAGTCCATCCGGGCCGGCTGGAACCCGGTGGCCCAGATGATCACTTCGGCCTCGAAGATCTCCAGGCCGCCGGCCAGGTCGTTGTGCTGGACGGAGATGCTCCAGCCGTCCGGCGAGCACGCCTCGACGCTGACCACCTCGCGGTTGGGGTAGAGCCCGGTGAGCTGCGGGGCGCCCGTGATGAACCGGTGGACGTAGATCTGCTGATAGATTTCCCGGGCGGTGGACTCGGAGATGCCGTCGCTGGTCAGCACCTGCTGGCTGTTGAAGTCGGCCCGTACAGCCAGGTCGAGCTCGGCAAAGTAGTCGGAGTGGCAGGGCATGTAGAACTCGTTGGTGAACGGCGAGTCGTCGATCGGGAAGTAGTTGCGCCGGCGGGACAGCCACGACACCCGGTGCGGCAGTTCGCTGTCGGGCCGGGAGATCAGGTCGAGGAACGCCTCGGCGCCGGACTGGCCGCCGCCGATCACCGCCACCCGCTTGTCGCGCAGGCGGACGGCTTTCGACCTGAACTCGCTGACGTGGAACTGAGTGCTGCCCAGGTGCGGGCGGGCGAACATCGGCACCCACGGCACGGTGCCGACGCCGACCACCACGTTGTCGGCGAGGAGAGCGCGCTTGTCGGTCTGCACGACAAACGCGTCGCCGGTGAAGTCGACGGCCTGCGCCTCCTCGCCGAACACAACGTTCTCGTTGCGACTGCAGGCCCAGCCGAGGTAGTTACGGAACTCCTCGCGGGGCACTTTTTCGAACTGTGCGTTGAGGTAGTGGTAGATTCGCCCGCGGTCGTGGAGATAGGCTATGAACGAGAATGGACTGGTCGGGTCGGACAGGCTCACAAGGTCCTTGAACAAGGACACTTGGAGGGTCGCTCCAGGGATGAGCTGATCGTCGTGCCAGGTGAATTCGGCCTTCCTGTCGATGACCAGGTTCGGCATCCCTGGGTCACCGTGCAACAGGGCTGCCAGGCTCAGGTTGGCCGGTCCGGCCCCGATTCCGACACAGCGGTACCGCGGAGACTTACTCCCCATGAGAAGAGCTCGCTTTCAGCGTTCGGACAGACGAACTTACATTCGCTCGTGAAACCGGCCGCGCGGGCCCAGGGCGTCAGCGATGGCGAGGCGCAGCACCTCGGAGGCGCCCTCGTAGATCCGCAGCGACCGGATCTGCCGGTACAGCCGCTCCGGCAGGCTGTCGTGCACCAGCCCGGCCGCGCCGTAGACCTGCACGGCCGCGTCCACGACCTGCTGGGCGGCCTCGGTGGCGTACAGCTTCGCGATGCTGGAGTGCCTGGCCAGCGGGGCGCCCCGGTCGGCCTCCCAGGCGGCCCTGGCCACCAGGAGGGCGGCGGCGTTCAGCCGTACCTCGACATCGGCGAAGCTGGCCTTCACCGTCGGCAGGTCGAACAGCCGCCTGCCGTACGCGGCCCGTTCTCTGGCCCTGGCCAAAGCGGCGTCGGCGGCCCGGCGGGCGAAGCCAAGCGCCGCGGCGCCGACGGTGAGGCGGAACCGTTCGAGCAGCTCCATGGCCACGACAAACCCGCCGCCGCGGGGGCCCAGGACGGCGTCGGCCGGGACCCGGCAGCCGTCGAACTCCAGTCGGGCGANGTCGCGTTCGGCCACCATGTCGATCGGCTCGATCCGCAGGCCCGGGGTGCCGGCCGGGACGAGCAGCGCGGTCAGGCCCAGCGCGGCCGGGCCGTCACCGGTGCGGGCCACCACGCAGAAGACGTCGGCGCCCGCGGCGCCGGCGATCCACATCTTGTTCCCGTCCAGGACGTACTGCGCGCCGTCCGGCACGGCGCGCAGGGCGAGCGCGGCGACGTCCGAGCCGGCCTGCTCCTCCGACAGCGCGAACGCACCTGCCAGCTCGCCGCAGGCCATGCCGGGCAGCCAGCGCCGCTTCTGCTCGTCGGTGCCGTGGCGCTGGATCGGCCAGGCGGCCAGGACCTGGATCGAGAACGCGAAGTCGGCCAGGTCCTCGGTGTAGGCCAGGGCTTCCCTCGTCAGACACAGGCTGCGCAGGTCGGCGGGCTCCAGCAACCCCGCGGCCCCCAGCTCGCGCAGCACGCGGGCGCCGTACTTCGCCGGCGCGCCGGTCCGGGCTGCCGCCGCCAGATCGGCGCGGGTGTCCCAGAACCTGCCGAGCGCCTCGGCCAGCTCGCGGTGTGACTGCTCGTAGAACGGCAGCGCCACCAGCTCCGGGTCCAGGCTCATGCGGCGGCCCGCCCTGCCATCAGGCGCCTGGCCAACTGCGGCTCGACGAAGAACGCGAACGAGGCGTAGCCGCGCCACACCCGCTGCCAGGCTCGCTCGACGGCAACCGGGCCGGCAGTGCGGCCGACGTGGTCGAGGTAGCCGACGATCAGGTCGGTCGCCTGGCGGGCGTGGCCGGCCGAGACGTTGTCGATGGACAGATGCGCCGCCTCGTAGGCGATGTCGAAACGGTGGTGGCGCATCTTCTCCATCTCATGCAGCCGCAGCTCGCCGAGGCCGAACATCTCTACCCCCAGGCTGTAGCCGAGGATCTCCTCGTAGCGGGAGTCCGGGAACAGCGCCAGGCTGAGCTGGTAGGTGGCGTACGGGTAGGTCAGGTCGGGCAGCTCGGCCTGGGTGAGGAACTCCTCCGAGCGCGGGTGCGGCAGGTGGATGTCCATGCTGGCCAGGGCCTGCTGGATCAGCGTGATGTGGTTCTTGGCGATGTCGCCGCGGCCCATCTCGTCGGCGTAGATGGCGAACAGCGGCCCGTCGCTGGGGCGGTGGAAGCGGCCGGTGTTGCCGATCCGGTGCATGCAGGCGCCGTCGACGAGGTTGCCCAGCGCGAACCGCTTCTGGTTGTTGATCACGTTCTTCCTGGACGGGATGTCGGTCAGCGGCCGGAAGGGCTCGACGAGCTTCGTCCAGTAGAGGGTGTCCACCCGCTCCCACAGCGCCTCGGGGCTGTAGTCGAACCAGCTGGCGTCGGTGTAGCGTCCGGCGGCTCCCAGCTCGAACATCCCCTCGGCCTGGGCGAGCACCCGCTCGACGCGGCTGCGGGCGGCAGCCAGCACGCTGGGGAACCGCTCGACGTTGACCAGGCGGTACAGGAACTGACGCTCGTCGAGAGCCGGCGGCTCGGCCGCGAGGACGTCGCCGGGGTTGGCAGCCACGAGCGCATGCTGCCAGGCAGCGGCACCCTCGTCGCCGGCGGTGCAGGCAGCCAGGTCGGCGCCGGGTTCCTCACCCGCGGCAACAGCGGCCGCCCACCGCCCGATCGTGCGCGCTTCGGCCTCGTCGAAGATCCCGAACATCGGCCCACCGAACGTGATCGCCCTGGTGAAGCGGCAACCGCCGGCCCGCAGCGGCTTCAGCTGGCTGGAGGAGCGGAACTGACGGATGAACGCCGCGGCGTCGAACGCCGGGTCGGCGAACAGGTCGCGCAGCGGGGTACCGGAGATCTGCACCTTGTGGTGCTGGCGGCCCGCGTACGGTGCGTGCCTGGCGACGATCAGCGCCACTCTGGCGTCGAGTGACAGGCCCTGGTGCCAGCTCGCGAGATCGTCGAGCATCGCCACGTGCGCGCTCTCCAGACGCACGACGAGCTGGATCGCCGCGAGCAGCCGCGCCCGGTCGGCCGGGCCGGTAGGCGACTGCTCGGTAAGCGCCAGATACTCCGCCAGCAGCGGCGCCGGATCGTACCCAGGGCCGTCCACACCGGGTGGGCCGTCCACACCGGATAGTGCGGCGTCGGTGCCCAGTGCCCGGAAGGCGCAGTGCACGCCGACCACCTCGGGCAGGAAACTGGCCGGCAGCCGGGACAGCGACAGGTAGAAGGCGGCCGTCACCACGGTGAGCGGCCGGGCCTGCGCCGCGGTCAGGAAGTCGGTGGCTGCCAGGTCAGGGAGCACCACGCCGTGCTCCGCCAGCAGCCGGCGGCGCTGATGGGCCAGGGTGCGCTCGGCCACGCCACGACCCAGCAACTCCAGCTGCTCGACGCCCAGCCGGTTGACAATCACGGCGGGNTGGGNAGCTGGNTGCGACACGGNGTCCAGCCAGCAGCCTTCGATCAGCGCGAGCGGGGCACGCTGCCGCAGCACCGCGGCCACAGTCTCGGCCGAAGCGGTGCGAAGCCGAGCGGCGACCCCCGCAATCGCCACGCGGGAGCCGGCCAGCTCGGCGAGCACGTGCTCCCGGTCCGGACCGGCCTCCCTGGCCAGACCGGCTTCCCTGGCCAGGGAAGCACTGTCCGGCAGGAACGCGGCGAGCACCCGGCGGGCGGCCACCAGCGTCGCCTCGGACTCCTGCTCGACCAGCAGCTGGCGGTACAGGGCGGCCGGCGGCCCGGCCACGGCCGCGGCTGCCTCGGCGGCCGCGGCCGGGCCGCACTCGAACGGTCCCAGCGGCAGCGAGGTCGTCAGGTCGGTCATGCGGCTTTGCTCCTCGCGGCCAGGTGAGCGGCGAGTCCGTGCATCTTCCCGGTGGCCTCGAACGCCTGACCGCGGCAGTTGAGGTGCAGCCTGTCGCTGCAGTAGATGCCCGCGTCGGCGCAGAGCGGATGGTCGGTGAACGAGACGAAGATCGCGCCGTACTCCTGGGACACCTCCCGCGTGATCCGGGTGACGATCCTGGTCGCCTTGCTGAACATCTCCCCGTACTTCTCGGAGACGATGCCCGCCTGGCTGATATCGAGCATCCCGATGGTGAGGATGTCGGCACCGGTCACCCTGACCCTGGAAACGATCTCGGTCAGCTCGGCGCGCACGGTGACCGGATCGAAGCCCGGCCTGATGAAGTCGTTGCCGCCGCCGGAGAGGAACACCAGGTCGGGCCTGAAATCCAGGGCCGGCCGCAACTGCGTCTGGCGGATTTCGGTCAGCGTCAGATCGCGTTTGGCCAGTCGAATCTCGTCGAGGTCAGGGTGAATGCGGTGCAGCACGGCACTGATCCGGTCCACCCAGGACAGATCCTGGTAGCCGGGCACAGCTTCGCGTATTCCGGTCGAGATGCTGTCACCGATCACCGCGATCCGCTTCCACGGCGCGCCCGCCAGCAGCTCCACACCGGCTTCGGTGGAGATGACGTATGGGTCGGTGGCTTCGGTCAGTTCGGTCATCCCTCGTCCTCGCAGTCGTCGTCGCCGTCGTCGGACCCGGCGCCGACGGCTATGACCGCGGACACTTCCCGCTGCCGAGTGGCAAACTCCAGCCTGGCGATTTCGTCGGCGATCCGCTCGTCCTCGGCGCTTATCTCGGCCCCGTCGACCCGGCTGAACCCGAGGACGCCCAGCTCACGCAGGCTCTCCTGCATCCTGGGGCCGAACAGGTTGATGTCCTTCAGCGTTGGGACAATCCGGGTGAACACCCGGCGCCGGAATTCGCGCTGGGCGGGCGAGCGGTTGGCCAGCGCGATGCATTCTTCGGCGCCGTAGTCGAGTTTGCGCCACATCTCCTCGCCGACGAACCGGTCCTTGAGCACCCAGCACGCCTCGACCGCGAAATCCTCCCGCTCACGCAGTTCGGCGGTGCTGAGCTGACTGTAGTAGTCGCGCAGTGCCAACCGTCCGAACGCGACATGACGCGCCTCGTCCTGCAGCACGTAGGCGTTGAGCGCCTGCGCCAGCGGATCGCGCATCCGGTCGCGCTGGATGCTGAACGCCGCCAGCGCCAGGCCCTCGATCATCACCTGCATGCCGAGGTAGGTGATGTCCCAGCGGCTGTCACCGATGATCGCCTCAAGCAGGCCGCGCAGACCGGTGGAGATCGGGTAGTGCACTTTGATCTTTGCCTGCAGCATGCGCTGGTACGCCTCGACGTGCCTGGCCTCGTCCATCACCTGCGTGGCGGCGTAGAACTTCGAGGCGATGTCCGGCACGGCCTGGACGACCTTAGCCGAGCACACCAGGCCGCCCTGCTCACCGTGTAGAAACTGGGAATAGAGCCACCCGGCTATGTGCTGGCGGACGGTGGTCCGCTCCGCCTCCGGCAGGCGCTCCCATACCCGCGTCCCCGCGATCCAGATGAACTCGTCGGGCAGGCCGAGCGGGTTGTCCGGGTCGACGTCGTGGCTCCAGTCCAGCTGCGTCTCGGCGTCCCACTGGCGCTGCTTGCCGCGGGAGTACAGGTTCAGCATCTGTTCGGTGCCGGCGTCGTAGTCCCAGGTGAACAGCGCGTCCCCGCCGAGCGGAACGGCCCAGCCACCAGCCAGCTTCGCCATCGTGTCTGACTTCATGACCACTCTCTTCAGGTCTCTTCAGATCTCTTCAGGCTCGGCTGACGACAGCGCGCCGAAGACGTGAGGACACGGCCCCGAAGGCCCACGCCGCCGGCGGCGTGCCGTCCGGCCGCAGGAACAGCGCGGCCGGCTCGGCCACGGCGCACGGCAGCAGGCGGTTGAACCGGCTGCCACGGCAGGCCGCCCGGAACTCCGCCCCGCCGTCCCGGCCATGCTCGGCCGCGAGGTAGGCGAACGCCGGGTCCAGGGCGCGCCACTGACCGTCGAGGTGGACCTCGCACCAGCCGTGGTCGTTGCCGACGAGGCCCAGCAGGAAGCCGCGGCGGGCCCGCGCCTGGAATCCTNCGNCCCGCAGCNGGTNGGNGAGGNCCCTCCCCGCCACGACGCAGTCGGCGACACCCAGATCCCAGGACCGTCGGTGGTCGGTGCGCAGCGGCTCGGCGATCGCCTGATAGCGCACCGCGCCGCTGTCGAAGGCACCGAGGACGTCATCGAACGCCGCGCGGATCCGGCGGTCGGCGATGTCGAAACGCTCGCCGGTGAGCCGGACGCGCACCTGGTACGGATCGACCTGATAACCCTCGGCGACGACCGGCCGCGGCAGGTCGGCAGCCGGGTCGTCCAGGAGCTCGACGCCCTCGGCGTCGAGCTCCGGGACCGCCACCTGGAAGGTCTCACCGGTGGGTGCCCGGTGTACCGCAACCGTCCAGTCCAGGGGCACGAACCAACTGTCCGGCTCGGCCGCCACGAACCGCATGAGCAGCCGCCTGGCTAGTTCGGGCACCGTGGTGCCGGTGCCCGAGTGCAGCGCCGCGTTGGCGACGTCGGTGTAGTCGAGCAGGCCGTCGACCTGCCGCAGGCCGAGCGCGGCGACCCCGGCTTCGTCGGTGCACAGCACGGTGGCCGCGTCGGCGAGGGTGGTGTCGAAGACGGCCAGGTCCGGCGGGGTCGGCTCGAAGCGGAGTCTCACATGAGTTCCTTGATGAGCTCGGCAAGGTCACGCGCGGTAACTGCCGCGAACGGGACGTCGTCGGGAATCGCCACACTCAGTGCGTCCTCGAGATCCACCACCACGCTGAGGATCACCACCGACTCGATCTTCGGTAGCAGGTGCATGGGGAGATCCAGGTCGATGTCGGCCTTGTCCATCTGCAGCCGGTTGGCCAGGGCGGTGGCCACCGCGTCCTCGACGGTCTGCATACTCATGAGGCGTCCTTCACGGTCTTCTGGTAGAGGTCCCTGGCGGCTTGGCGGCGAACCTTGCCGGAGCTGGTGTGCGGGATGGAGCGGACGGGCACGGGGTGCACGAACGCCACCCCGGGGCCGAGCTCAGCGGAGATGGCCGCCTCGACGGCACTCGTCAGAGCGGCGGCCTCCGCACCCTCGAGCGGCGTCTCGACGAGGACCGCGAGGTGCTCGAAGCCGCCGTCCCTGGCCTGGAGGGCGGCGCAGGCCCGGACGTCGAAACCCTGGACGCGGCGCGCGATCTGCTCAACGTCTTCGGCGTAGTAGTTCTGACCGCGGATGATTGCCATGTCCTTGAGGCGGCCGACCAGGAACAACTCGCCCTCGGCCTCGAACCCGAGGTCGCCGGTGCGCAACCAGCCGTCGGAGGTGAAGGGCTGTTGGTCGGCGGGCAGCCCGAGGTAGCCGCCCATCACGGCCGCGCCACGGATCTGGACCTCACCGACCTGACCGGCACCCGGGGCGTCGATCCGGAAGGCGATGCCCGGCGCCGCCGAACCGCAGGCGACGACCTCACGGGCGTTGTCGGCCTCCGGGGCGACGCGGGCGACCTCGTCGCCCGGCGCGAGGGCGAACCGGTCGACGGTGAGGTGCCACGGCAGGTCCTTCGGCGTCGCCCAGCTGACGACGAGCGTGGCTTCGGCCATGCCGTAGCACGGAAGCATCGCCTCGGGCCGGAACCCGTACGGGCCGAACACCCGGTTGAATGCCTCCAGCGTCGACCACCGCACGGGCTCGGCGCCGTTGCAGGCGGCCCGCCACCCGGACAGATCGAGTCCGTCGGGAGCGCCGCCGGCTTCGACCGCGTCGACCATGCGCTGATAGGCGAAGTTGGGCATGGGCAGCACGCTGGCGCCGGACGCCGCCGCGCCAGCCAGCCACCCGCGGGTGTCCCGGAGGAAGTCGGTGGTGCGCCAGAGGTTGACTGAGCAGCCCCTGGCCAGGTGCGCGAGCATGCCGAACAGGCCCATGTCGTGGAACAGCGGCAGCCAGATGCCGATCTCGTCGGTCTCGGTCAGGCCCAGGCCGTCGGCTATGGCCGCCAGGCCGGCCAGGATGGTGCCGGCGGTCAGCGCGACGCCCTTGGGCGCCGAGGTGCTACCGGAGGTGTACTGGATCACCGCGAACTCGTCGGCCGGGTTCTCACCGACCGGCCCGGCCGGCTCGGGTACCTCCGTGATCTCGGGTACCTCCGTGATGTCGTCCAGCCGGACGTTCGGCAACGTTCCGAGCCGGCTGAGCAGGTGCGCGCTCTGGCCGTCCACCAGCAGGGTCTCCAGCTCGGCGTCCTCGATGACGCGGCGCAGGTGCTTCTGGTAGCCCTCGCTGCTCCCGAACGCCACGGGGAGGGCGATGGGCACCGCGGCAGCCCCGATCCGGAAGCACGCGAGCAGCCCGCGCAGCCAGGGTTCGCCGTTGGCCATCAGGATGCCGACGCGACGCCGGCCGGCGATCACTGTTGCCGTCCGCTCGGCGTCGGCCAGCAGTTGCGTGACGGGTACGGATCGTCCCTCGAACGGCAGGTGCAGTGCCGTCTTCGGGCGGGCGTTGGTGCCTACCGCATCCCAGAGCGCGCTCACCAGGTCTCCCCCTTGCCCGAATAAACGAAATAACGCCCCAAATCGGGAGATTGACGGAATCAATGGAAGCGAAACACAAGTTACGTCAGAGCGCAAGAAGGTTACTAATCTTCAATCAATCGTTCGATTTCGACGATCTTTGCCGTGTTCCTTGAACCGGTATCTGGGTGTGCGGAGCTGGTGCGCGCGACCCGTGTCGGGTACGCGTGGGGAAAGCGGCGCTTCGCTCGCGCCGCGTCACCCAGGGCGCCGCGAGCCACCTCACAGCACGGCTACAAGCCGTCACCGATCACAACGTAGCGCGATCTCTGCGCGGCCCTGGGAGTTCGGGTACCCGTTCGCGCTCGGCCTGATGGCCTTGGTGTCCATTATGCCGTACGTGATCTTCAGGCAGCGGCGGTGGCCGTGACCAGCGCGCGGAGAACGAGGGCGTCGGCTGGCCCACGTAGCGTGAGGTTGCCGCCGGTGTGGATCGCGCAGCCCGCTCCGACTGCCTCGATCAGCTGGTCACGTATCGCCCCGCAGGCTCGTGAGCGGCGGCTCGTACGCGGAAACTGGGACGTATGGCGAGCGGCAGACTGCGGATCTACCTCGGCGCGGCGCCCGGGGTGGGCAAGACCTACGACATGCTCTGTGAGGCTCAGCGGCGCAAGGCACGCGGAACGGACGTCGTGGTCGGGCTGGTGGAGACCCATGGGCGACCGCGGACCGCCGCGTTGCTGGACGGATTGGAAATCATGCCCCGCCGCACGGTCTCCTACCGCGGTGCCACCTTTACCGAGATGGACGTGGATGCGATCCTGGCCCGCGCGCCAGCGGTGGTGCTCGTCGACGAGCTGGCGCACACGACCGTCCCGGGGTGCCGGAACGCCAAGCGCTGGCAGGACGTCCACGAGCTGTTGAACGCGGGCATCGACGTGCTGTCGACATTGAACATCCAACATCTGGAGTCACTCAACGACGTCGTGGAAAGGATCACCGGAGTCCCGCAGCGGGAGACCGTGCCGGACGCAGTGGTACGCGCCGCCGAACAGGTCGAACTGGTCGATATGACACCGGAGGCGCTGCGGCGGCGGATGGTCCACGGCAACATCTACGGCCCAGACAAGGTCGACGCCGCGCTGGGCAACTACTTCCGAGTCGGCAATCTGACCGCGCTGCGGGAGTTGGCGCTGCTGTGGCTGGCCGACAAGGTGGACGAACAGCTCGATCACTACCGCACCGAGCACCAGATCTCCGGCATCTGGGAGACGCGGGAGCGGGTGGTTGTCGCACTGACCGGCGGCCCTGAGGGCGACACGCTGATCCGCCGGGCGGCGCGGATCGCGGATCGCGCCAAGGGTGCGGACCTGCTCGCGGTCCACGTCACCCGATCCGATGGCCTGGCCGGTGCGTCGCCCGCGCACCTGGCCCGGCAGCGGGTGTTGGTGGAGAGCCTGGGCGGCAGCTACCACCAGGTGGTCGGGGACGACATTCCCATCGCGCTGCTTGAATTCGCCCGAGCGGAGAACGCGACCCAGCTCGTGCTAGGCGCGAGCCGGCGCGGCCGGCTGGCCCACATGATCGACCCTGGTATCGGCGTCACGACAACGAAACTGTCCGGGCCGATCGACGTGCACCTGGTCACCCATGAGGAGGTGGGCAAGGGGCGGCTGCTGCCCCGCCGGGCCCGTGGGCTGACCCTCCGGCGGCGGCTTGCCGGTGTCCTGGCCGCGGTCGNGCTGCTGCCGCTGCTGACCCTTGCGTTGACGCACCAGCGGACCGGTCTCAACCTGACCAGCAACGTGCTGGGGTTCCTGATCGTGGTGGTCGCTGTGGCGCTGGTGGGCGGCCTGCTGCCGGCACTGCTGGCCGCGGTCGGCGGCTTGCTGCTGCTGAACTACTACTTCATCCAACCAGTACACCGCTTCATCGTCGCTGAGAGTAACAACGTTCTCGCGCTCCTGGCGTTCCTGGCGGTTGCGGTGATGGTGAGCAGCGTGGTCGACCTGGCCGCCCGGCGGACCAGCCAGGCGGTACGCGCCACCGCGGAGGCGGAGATGCTCTCGACCCTGGCCGGGAGCGTGCTGCGCGGCGAGCAGGCACTGCCGGCGCTGCTCACGCAGGTGCGGGAGACGTTCGGGCTGACCTCGGTCGCCCTGCTCGAACGCGCGGCCGAGGGCGGTCAGAACGGCGCCCGCAAGGCAGACCGCCACGGCTGGCGGGTGGTCGACAGCGCCGGGCCCGACCCATGCCTGCGGCCGGACGAGGCCGACACGGAGGTACCGGTCAGCGAGAACCTGACGTTGGTCCTGCGGGGCCGGCCGCTGCCCGCGGCGGACCGCCGGGTACTCACCGCCTTCGCCGCGCAGGCCGCGGTCGCCCTCGAACAGCGACGGCTGGCCCAGGTGGCAGCGGAAGCCGGNCCNCTCGCCGAAGCGGNCCGCNCCCGCCGCGCCCTGCTCACTGCCGTCAGCCACGACCTGCGCAGCCCGCTCGCCACGGCCTCGGCGGCAGTCGCGAACCTGCGCGGCAACGAGGTCGAGTGGAGCGCCGAGGAGCAGGCGGAACTGCTCGCCACCGCTGAGGAAGCGTTGGACCACCTGGCCCGGCTGGTGGAGAACCTGCTCGACATGAGCCGGTTGCAGGCTGGACGCCTGAGCGTGTTCCCCGCCCCGGTCGGGCTCGACGACGTGATTCCCGGCGTGCTGCGCGACCTGGGCCCGGCGGCTCGCGACGTGGCTGTGACGGTCCCGGACGACCTTCCGCTGGCCTACGCCGACCCGGCGCTGCTGGAACGGGTGATCGCCAACCTGCTGTCCAACGCGGCCCGCTACTCNCCCCCGGGCCAGCCCCCGCTGATCACCGCCAGTGCGTTGCACGACCGGATCCAGCTGCGGGTCATCGACCGCGGGCCTGGACTGCCCGCGGAGGACCGTGACCAGGCGTTCACGCCGTTCCAGCGGCTGGGCGACACCGACAACGCCAGCGGCATCGGGCTGGGCCTCGCGCTCTCCCGAGGCCTGACGGAGGCGATGGGCGGCACCCTGACACCGGAGGACACCCCCGGCGGGGGCCTGACCATGGTGGTAGCGCTGCCGGTCGCGACGGTCGGCGATTCTACCCAGCCGGCGGACGGTGCGGCCTGAGATCGCGGGACGGTCAACAGACAACGAGGTCATAGTTTGACAACAAGGTCATAACTGGACAACAAGGTCATGACTGGATAACAAGGTCATGGTTGGAACCGGTAGCCCATGCCTGGCTCGGTGATGAGGTGGCGGGGCTGTGCCGGGTTGAGTTCAAGTTTGTGGCGCAGCCGGCCGATGTACTGGCGCAGGTAGTGGCTCTGCTCCTTGGGTGCGGGCCCGCCGGCCCGGGGCAGCAGATCCCGGTAGGTCAGTAGCTTTTCGGGGTGGCGGACCAGGACGTCGAGCAGGTGCCATTCCGTGGGGGTGAGCCGGACCTCGGCGGGGCCGTCCGGGCGGGCGCTGTCGGGTTTGCGGGTGACGCGCCGTGCGTCGAGGTCGATCAGATAGTCGCCCAGGGCGACGGTGAGCGGTTCGGTGGGCGGCGGGGTGCGCCGGACGACGGCGCGCAGCCGGGCGAGCAGTTCGTCGACCCGGAAGGGCTTGGTGACGTAGTCGTCGGCACCGGCGTCCAACGCTGCGATCTTATCGCTGCTGCCGGCGCGTCCGGAGAGCACGATGACCGGGGCGGCGGTCCAGCCGCGCAGGGCGTGGATGACGTCAACGCCGTCGAGGTCGGGAAGCCCGAGGTCGAGCAGGATGATATCGGGTTCGTGTTCGGCGGCGGCGGCGAGCGCGCGGCTTCCGTCCGCGGCGACGGTGACCTGGTAGCCGCGGGCGCGCAGGGTGATGTGTAGCGCGCGGAGCAGCCGTGGGTCGTCGTCCACCACGAGTACGCTGGTCACGCGTCGTCTCCCGGCAGTGAACCGAGCGGTACGGCGGGCAGGGNGCGAACCATCGTGAGGCCTCCGCCGGGGNGTCCTCGGGGCTGAGCGTTCCGTCCATAGCTTCGACCCGGGAGTTTGTCTGGGAAAGTGCCCCGGCCGCAGTGGGCGGTGCGCGGGACGGGTCCTGCGCACCGCCCCCGGGCCAGCGTCACCCGGGCCAGTCCAGCTACCTGGTCGTCCTGTCGAGGGCCAGGTTCAGGGTGAGGACGTTGACCGTGGGTTCGCCCATGAAGCCCAGCGCCCGACCGTCTTCGTGGTCGTGGACCAGCGCGTGGACCGTGGCCGGGTCGAGACCGCGTTCCTTCGCGACCCGGTTCACCTGCAGGTAGGCGTAGGCCNGGGAGATGTCGGGGTCGAGGCCGCTGCCGGAAGCGGTGACCGCGTCCGGCGGGACCGGGTTGTCCGTGCCCTTACCCGGCCCCTTGACCNGCGCAGTGACGCCGGCCGAGTAGTCCTCGCCGAACCTGGCGCACTCGACCTTGACGCCTTGGTACGTGGCGACGAAGGGCGCGGCCGGGCACTCCTCGTTGATGCTGACGACCCGGGTGACCGGTCCGGTGGTGCCGCCGGTCCGGAACACCGACAGGACCGCGCCGACGCCGTTCGCGGTGCAGAAGGGACGCCGGCCGTCGACCCCTTCCAGGTCACCGATGGCCTTGCTGCGGGCGCAGACCTGGGTGAGCAGGCTCTGGCTGCTTTCGTCCTCGTCCTTGGTGGCCGGGTCGTCGAAACTGTCGACGATGTTTTCCGGGCCGAGGTTGGACGCGGACGTCGACGTCGGGTCGTACCCGTCGCCGGCCGCCGAGGGGCGGGACTGGAAGTATTTGGGAATCGGGTTGCCCTTGTCGTCGGTGAACAGTTGGCCGATCTCGGCTGAGCCGACGATCTGGCCGCTGGCGTTCGTGACGAACGAGCCGTTCGCCTTATCCTTCAGCCCGGGAAGCTGCGCGATGGCCGTGATGACCAGCGGATAGGCGATGCCGGTCAGCACGGTCAGCACGAGCAGTGCGCGGAAGGCGGCGAGGTGCTGCCGCACGAAGGAGGGAAGTCGGGTCGCAGGCANGGTTACCGGGCTCCCGGGATGAACTGGATGACAAGGTCGATGAGTTTGATCCCGACGAACGGGATGATCAGACCGCCGACGCCGTAGATGTAGAGGTTGCGACGCAGCATCGCCGACGCGCTGGACGGGGTGTAACGGACGCCGCGCAGCGCCAGCGGGATCAGGGCGACGATGACGAGCGCGTTGAAGATGACGGCGGAGAGGATCGCCGACTGCGGGCTGTGCAGCCGCATGAGGTTGAGCGCGTCCAGCCCGGGGTAGATCGCCGCGAACATCGCCGGGATGATCGCGAAGTACTTGGCGATGTCGTTGGCGATCGAGAAGGTGGTCAGCGCCCCGCGGGTGATGAGCAGCTGCTTCCCGATCTCGACGATCTCGATCAGCTTCGTCGGGTTGGAGTCGAGGTCGACCATGTTGCCGGCCTCCTTGGCGGCCGACGTGCCGGTGTTCATCGCCACGCCGACATCGGCCTGGGCGAGCGCAGGGGCGTCGTTGGTGCCGTCGCCGGTCATTGCGACGAGCTTGCCGCCGGCCTGCTCTCGTTTGATCAGGGCCATCTTGTCTTCGGGCGTGGCCTCGGCGAGGAAGTCGTCGACGCCCGCCTCCTCGGCGATCGACCGGGCGGTCAGCGGATTGTCACCGGTGATCATAATGGTGCGGATGCCCATCCGGCGCATCTCGTCGAACCGCTCACGCATGCCCTGCTTGACGACGTCCTTGAGCTGGATCACGCCCAGGACGCGGGCCAGGCCGCCATCGGTGGCCTCGGCGACGACCAGCGGGGTGCCACCGGAAGCGGAGATGCCGTCCACGATCTCCCCGGTCTCCGCGGGCACGGCGCCACCAAGATCGCGCACCCAGGTGATCACCGCGCTGGCCGCTCCCTTGCGCACCTGCCGGTTCGCCCCCCCGTCGATCGCATCGAGGTCGACCCCGGACATCCGGGTCTGGGCGGTGAACGCCACGAACCGGGCGTGGCTGAGCTCGCCGGGACCGCGCTCCCGCAGGCCGTAGGTGTTCTTCGCGTGCACGACGATGGAGCGGCCCTCGGGGGTCTCGTCCGCGAGCGAGGACAGCTGGGCCGCGCTGGCCAGGTCATTCTCCGATGTGCCGCCGACCGGGACGAAGGCCCGTGCCTCCCGGTTGCCAATGGTGATCGTCCCGGTCTTGTCGAGCAGGAGGGTATTGACATCGCCGGCGGCCTCGACGGCCCGGCCGGACATGGCCAGCACGTTGCGTTGGACCAGCCGGTCCATGCCGGCGATGCCGATCGCGGACAGCAACGCGCCGATTGTCGTCGGAATCAGGCAGACCAGCAGTGACACCATCACGATCCCGGACAGGCCGTCGCCGTTCAGCGCACCGGTGTCCGGCACGCCCGGCAGCTGCGCCTTCGAGAAGATCGCCAACGGCTGCAGGGTCGCGACAGCGAGCAGAAAGGTGAGCGTCAGGGCGGCCAGCAGGATGTTCAGCGCGATCTCGTTCGGGGTCTTCTGCCGATTCGCCCCCTCCACCAGCGCAATCATCCGGTCGATGAAGCTCTCGCCCGGTTTCTGAGTGATCCGCACGACGATCCGGTCCGACAGCACCCGGGTGCCGCCGGTCACCGAACTGCGATCACCGCCGGACTCCCGGATCACCGGCGCGGACTCACCGGTGATGGCCGACTCGTCAACGCTGGCAATCCCCTCGATGACGTCGCCGTCCCCGGGGATGAACTGACCGGCCTCGACGACGACGGTGTCGCCCTGCCGCAGCCGCGGCGCGGGCACCTCCTCAAGCCGGCCGTCGTCGCGCAGCCGGTGGGCGATCGTGTCAGTCTTGGTGCGGCGTAGCGCGTCCGCCTGGGCCCTGCCGCGGCCCTCCGCAACCGCTTCGGCGAGGTTGGCGAACAGCACGGTCAGCCAGAGCCAGACCGTGATCAGCCAGCTGAACGCGGTCTCGTCCCGAATCGCCAGGACGGTGGTGAACACCGCGCCGATCTCCACGATGAACATCACCGGGTTGCGCCACAGCGTGCGCGGGTCGAGCTTGCGCAGCGCGCCCGGCGTCGACCGCAGGAGCATCGTCGGGTCGAGCAGCCCCCCCTGCACTCGCCGGGGAGCCGGCGGCGGGGTCGGCGCGGGCGCCGGAACCGGCGTACCCGCAATGGTCGAGGTGGNCATCTAGTGCAAACCCTCCGCAAGCGGCCCGAGCGCGAGCGCCGGGAAGAAGGTCAGAGCGACGATGATCACGGTAACGCCGGTTAGCATGCCGACGAACTGCGGGCGATGCGTCGGTAGTGTTCCCGCGGTTTCCGGCACCGGCTGCTGTTTCGCCAACGATCCGGCCAGCCCCAACACGAAGACCATCGGCAGGAACCGCCCGAACGCCATCGCGAGGCCGAGCGCGGTGTTGTACCAGTCGGTGTTCACCGTGATGCCGGCGAACGCCGAGCCGTTGTTGTTCGCCGCCGAGGTGAAGGCGTAGAGCACCTCGGACAGGCCGTGCGGCCCGCTGTTGAGCATCCCCGCCCGTTCCCCCGGCAGCGCCATCGCCAGGCCGGTGCCGACCAGCACGATGACCGGCATCGTGAGGAAATACAGCGAGGCGAACTTGATCTCTCGACTACCGATCTTCTTGCCCAGGTACTCCGGCGTTCGTCCGATCATCAAACCCGCGACGAACACCGTGATCACTGCAAGGACCAGGATGCCGTAGAGTCCCGATCCGGTGCCGCCGGGCGCGACCTCGCCGAGCATCATGTTGAACAGCAGCGTCGCGCCACCCAGGCTGGTGTACGAGTCATGGAACGAGTCGACGGACCCGGTTGACGTCAGCGTCGTCCCCGTGGCGAACAGCGCCGAATCCGGCACACCGAACCGGGTCTCCGTAGCCTCGCGGGCCGCCCCGACCGCTGTCGGCACCGTGCCGTGGTGGATCGCCTGGAACACCTCGTTGGCTCCCAGACTGCCCAGCGCCAGCACCGCCATCACCGCGACGATCGCCAGCCCCTGCCGGGTGCTGCCGACCATCTTGCCGAACGTCCGCGGCAACGCGAACCCGATCGACAGCAGCAGGTAGATCTCGAACCAGTTCGTCCAGGAGGTCGGGTTCTCGAAGGGATGCGAGGAGTTGGCGTTGTAGAAGCCGCCGCCGTTGGTGCCGAAGTCCTTGATGGCCTCCTGGCTGGCGACCGGACCCCCGGTGACCGCCTGCTCCCCCCCGGCCAGGGTGGGGACCGTGGTGTTCCCGTGGAAGTTCTGGATCGCGCCGCCGACGATCAGCACGATCGCCGCGAGCGCGCAGACCGGCAGCAGGATCCGCACGACGGTGCGGACCAGGTCCACCCAGAAGTTTCCCAGCTGGTCGGTCTTCTTCCGGGCGAAGCCGCGCACCACCGCGATCGCCACCGCGATGCCTACCGCGGCGGACACGAAGTTCTGCACCGCCAGACCGGACATCTGGACCAGATGGCCCATCGTCGACTCACCCGAATAGGCCTGCCAGTTCGTGTTCGTGGTGAAACTGACCGCCGTGTTCCACGCCAGGTCCGGCTTGACCGCCGGCAGGCCCAGCGCCAGCCACAGGTGGTTCTGCACCCGCTGGAACAGGTACAGGAACAGCACCGATACGAGCGAGAACGCCAGCACGCTGCGTGCATACACCGACCAGCGCTGCTCGGCGTCCGGATCCACCCCGACCAGCCGGTAGATACCGCGTTCCACCCGCAGGTGCTTCCCGCTCATATACACCCGGGCCATATAGTCGCCAAATGGCCGGTAAGTCAGGGCAAGAGCCAGCACCATCGAGACGATGAAGATGACGCCTGCGGCGTTCGTGCCCATCTAGAACCGCTCCGGGGACAGCAGAGCCGCCACGAGGAAGATCGTGAGAGCTACGGCAAGGATCAGGCCGGCGATGTTCTCCACGCTCACAGCTTCTCCACCGCCTTGAGGGTTAGCCCGAGTACCGCGAACACCGCAAGGGTCAGCAGTACGAAGACAACGTCACGCACGGAACTCCTGCCTTCTACTTTGGATGAGATCGGATCTGGATGAGATCGGAACAAATGTCGCCGCCTTGGCCGGTGTCCTGGCCTGATGGCAGGTGCCAGTATCGAGCCCTTGCCGCCAGCGGACCAGCGAAGCTAACGGTCCAATGACGCCCAATCCCGAAAATTCAACACGGCGCTCACACGGCATCCGACCCGGACGAGATCCGCACCCGCGTAAAACTCGGTGTGCACAACCCGGATGAGACGCAGAACACCTCTCGGTGGTCCACGGACAGCCGCCCGGGCGGGGACCAGGCCGGTCCGCCCCGCCCTGTCCAGGTGATCCCCGCGAAGGGTGTCCAGACGCCGGGGTGTCCGGACGCCGGGGTGTCCGGACGCCACCGTGAGTGCCAATGAGGCGTGGTGGTTACGGCTGGTAGCGGTAGCCCAGGCCCGGTTCGGTGGTCAGGTAGCGGGGTCGGGTCGGGTCGGGTTCGAGTTTGCGACGCAGTTTGTTGATGTAGAGGCGGAGCGAGGAGCTGTCGTCCGCCACGCCGGGACCCCAGACCTGGCTGATCAGCTGCTGATGGCTGACGAGCTTGCCGGGGTGGCGTACCAGTGCTTCCAGCAGCCGCCATTCCGTCGGGGTGAGGCGTGGACCGTCCGGCTTGTCCTCTCCACCGGTCGCGGATGGATCCTCATGACCGCTGCCCGCGTCGGCGTCGGCGTCGGCGTCGGCGTCGGCGTCGGCGCTGTCTCGTGAGCTGATTCGCTTTTCGCCGAGGTCGATCCGGTACCGGCCGAGGTCGACAACGGTCACCGATTCCGCGCTGGTGGCGCGGCGGGTCACGGCCCGGACCCGGGCCAGCAACTCGTCGATCGAGAACGGCTTCGTGACGTAGTCGTCGGCGCCGGCGTCGAGCGCGGCCACCTTGTCGTGGCCCGAGGCGCGACCGGACAACACGATGATGGGAACCCCGGTCCAAGCCCGTAGCCCCTGGATGACCTCAACGCCGTCCATGTCGGGCAAGCCAAGATCCAGAATGACCAGGTCGGGTGGGCACGACGCCGCCTCCGACAGCGCGTGCCGGCCGTCCAGCGCTGTGCGTACCTCGAACCCCCGAGCGCGCAGGGTGATTCGCATGGCCCGCAGCAGCTGCGGTTCGTCCTCCACGAACAGAAGACGGGTCATATCCGCCCCGTCCCCTCCAGCCACCTCCGGACCGGCGGCGCCTCCTACCCTGGCATCATCCCTCATCCTCGCCCCCTGCGCCTTCGCCCGTCCGGATCAGAAGAGGGTCAGGGGCTCGGTCGGTATCGGCTGAGGCAGTGCATCGAGCTCAGGCACCCGTACCCGTACGTCATCGTGGAAGCAGCGGGCGAGTAGTAGCGCGTCGGCGTTGTCCGGGGTGTGAANAAACACGGTGGGTGATCGACCCTCGCGCAGCCACTCGATGGCAGTGTCAATCCAACGCTGCCAGCCTTTGATCGTCTGCGTGGAGGCGTCGCGGCCGAGGTAGCGGACGATCGGCCGGTCGGTCAACGCGAGCGATCGGAGCGGCACGCGCGGTTTCCTGGTCCAGGCTTCTCGTTCGGCATCGCTGCCTGGCGGGCTTTGAAAGAATGTGGTGGTGTCGAATGGAATCCATTCGGCGGTCGCGGCGGCAAGGACTCCTTCGAGAAGTCGCGCTGCGCGAGGGTCGTTGAAGAATGCGGGGTGGCGGACCTCCACAGCGTACCGGTGGGACCTGGTGAGCCGGCGCAGAAAGCGGGCAAGCACGGGGACGTCGGCCGGGGTGAACGATCCTGGTAGCTGTATCCAGAGGGCATGGGCCCGTGGGCCGAGTGGCTCGATCGCTTCCAGGAAGGCGTGTAACGCTTCGTCGACGCCCGTCAGGCGGCGTTCGTGCGTGATGGTTTTTGGCAGCTTGATCACGAATCGGAAGTCGGCGTCGGTCTGCTGCGCCCACGAGGCCACGGCGCTCCTGGCCGGAGTCGCATAGAACGTTGCATTCCCTTCGACCGCGTTGCACCAGCTGGCGTAGTTTCGCAGGCGTTCGTGAGGCGGGAGCGGATGCGCCAGAAAGCGCCCTTGCCATGACTTGTGAGCCCACATCGCGCACCCCACATGAAGACGCATGACCCAAGCCCTCCATGAACAAACTGCTCCCGAGGCAGCCGGAACCGAGTTCGCCCGCCAAGTCGCGACCGTGCCACAGGTACTGTAGTCCGGGCGTCGAGTCCGCCCCCGGCGTCCGGTGCGCCGCGGGCCGACAGCCCGCGCTCCAGCGATCCACTATCCTTTCCGTACTGGCGAAGTCTAGTTGACCTACGGATCTGGAGCCCTTCAAGCTCCGGAGCTGGAGGGCCCGCAGCCACGGATCCGGCAACTTGGACGAGAGAACTGATACCGCCGGGCTGCTGGGCTTCTCCGAGCGCGACAGCTTTCCTGTGACCGGGTCCAGGCGTCGGCACCANCNCCGNCCCGCCTCAAACGCCCTGACCGGAGACGGTTCGCCGAGGTACTGGGCAACGGCGGCTTCGGATGACATCCGCTGACATCCGCGGTTGCACCGCCGACGAGAGACCGAGCGTATGCGGCGACTGCTCGACGACGTCTTGGGGATCGGCGGCCTTGGGGAACGGCGGCCTGTTCGTGCGGCGGTGCGTGGAGACCGCCACCGCATGAGGGCCACACAGACTGGTCGGACCCGGGGGCCGTTCGTCAACCGCGGGCCTCGATCGTGGTGTGTGGGTGCTGGGCGATGCTGGTCTGGCTGAACCTGACTATTCTTCGGCGGGACTTCCGCGACGTCCCCCTGTGGCGCCAGGCGGTCAGCGAGATGCTCCGTCTTGCTCTCCAGGGTCCCGAGGACCCGGTGATCGCGCCGATGACCATCCTCGATTCCGACCTGCTCGCCGAGCTGACGGCCTCGACCCGCGCCGCCGGACACCGCGCCGCCGGACACCGCGCCGCCGGACACCGCATCGCCGGACACCGCGCCGCTCATGTCACGCTTCTTGCCGACCGCACGACAATGATCCGCCGCATCCACCGACGCGGGGATGCGGACGCCGGAGTCGCGATCATCTCGCCCGGCCTTGTGGGGGGCGAGGTTCCAGACCCGGAGGAACATCGCGCCCTGGCTGGCGAGGCCTCCGGCGATGGGATCACAATGGTATCGTTTTCCCATGGAAGCCGTTGTCGATCAGGCGGGCCGGATCGTGTTGCCCAAGCTCCTCCGCGAGGCGCTGGGCCTGTTCCCGGGAACGAAGGTGGACATCTCGCCCTATGGCGCCGGTGTCCAGATCGTGCCTGCCGGCAGGACCGCGCGCCTCGTCGAGGAGGATGGTGTGCTCGTGTCAGCCGGCGATACGCCCGTCGACGACGACATCCTGTTCGGCCTCATTGACGCAGGCCGCAGGTGACCATTGCGGTCGACACGAGTGTCGCGGTTCCGCTCCTGGTACGTTCGCACACGCACCACGCGGATGTGGTGCAATGGTGGGGCGGGCGGGAGCTTGCGCTGAGTGGGTATGCGCTGGTGGAGACCTATTCGGTACTCACCAGAATGCCCGGCGACGCGAGACTGTCCGGGCCGGACGCCGCGCGTCTGCTCGACGTGCGCTTCACTGCACCGTTAACGTTGAGCGGACCGCATGCGCGGAAGGTTCACGCGACGTTGAGTCGCGTCGGTATTGTTGGGGGCGCCGTCTACGATGGGCTGGTGGCTTTGGCTGCCAAGGAGCACGGCCTGGCCCTCGCGACGAGGGATGCTCGCGCACGCGGGACCTATGACGCGCTTGGAGTCAAGGTCATTGTTGTCGCTTGAGGTGGCTCACGACTCCGAGTACGTTTCACTTCCCGATCCTCACGGACGCGCCGCGTAATCAATTGATGCATCCGACTTTCCGGTAGTTCCGCGACGTCGTCCAATATCCGATCTTGGAAGCTACGATCGGCCGTCCATACACCCTCTACACCCATGGCGACAGCGACACGACCGGAGCGGTCCGCGGGGTCAGCAGGGACGCCGCCCAGATGGGTCCTGAAATCATCATTCGCCCGTCGGGACCCGGGCGCCGACCAGCGGCGGTGCCCGATGACCGCCCAGCCGGCACCATCCGTATCCGAGTCGAACGTGCGTTCCGCAAACCTGGTGGTTCCGGCGGCTCCGGTCCGCCTCGTCACCATGATCGTGGGGATCGAGGCGCGGCCGGTTACGCGGATTCGAGCGCGTCCTCGACGGCGAGGCGCTCGCAACGTCGTTTCCCCCATTCGCCTAGCGGGCGGAGGGCCTCGTTGAGTGAGATGCCATGCTCGGTGAGGGAGTACTCGACCCGGGGCGGGACCTGGCGATACACCTCGCGGTGGACCAGGCCGTCCTCCTCCATCTCGCGCAGGTGCTGGATGAGCATCTTCTCGCTGACACCGGGAAGGCCGCGCCGCAGCTCTCCGAACCGCCGGGTTCCGTGGTTGTTCAGCTCCCAGAGGATCAGCGACTTCCACTTCCCTGACACCACGTCCATACCGGCGTCTATGCCGCAGACGTAGGGACCGCGCCTCGCGCTCGTCGCCATCAGACCCTCAACCTCGCCTCAGCTGGCCACTTACTTCCTGGTAAGTATTGAACAAAATTGTAGGTACTTGCCGGCGGGGAAGGTTCGGGCGGAGAGTCGGGACGGCACGCCAGTCAGACCACCGAGCGGAGCGAGGGCAATCCATGACGACCTGTACGACCTTCCTGGGCTTGGGCGCGATGGGCAGCGCGCTCGCCGCCGCGACCCTCGACGCCGGCCGACCAACCGTGGTGTGGAACCGCACTCCAGGCAGAGCACGGGCTCTCGGCGATCGTGGCGCCACCGTCGCCGAGACCGTCGAGGAGGCGATCATCGGCGGCGGGGTGGTCGTCGCCTGCCTGCTTGACCATCGGTCGGTGCACTCTGTGGTCGAGTTCACCGAAGCCGCGCTGGAATCGCTGGTGACGGCCAGCCTGGACCAGGGCGTCAATGTCGAGATGCTGCGGCCCGTCCACGACATCGTGCGCCGGCAGATCACCGCCGGATACGGCCAGCAGGGCACCGCCCGCATCTTCGAAGAGCTCAGGAGCTCCCGATGAGCGGCGAGGGCGGTCCGTCTCCTGTGACGGTCGTCGGCCTTGGCCCGATGGGTCGGGCAATGGCCGCGTCCCTGTTGCGGTCCGGCCATCCGGTGACAGTGTGGAACCGCACCGAGGGGCGCGCCGACGACCTCATCGTCAGGGGCGCCACGCTGGCACCCACAGCGACAGCCGCGGTCGCCGCCAGCGAGCTGACCATCCTCAGCCTCACCGACTACCAGGCGATGTACGACATCCTCGACCCGGTCGCCGAAAGTTCGCGACCCTCCGCTGTCCTTGCCGGCAAGGTCCTGGTCAACCTCAGTTCGGACACCCCCGATGCCTCCCGGGATGCGGCGGGATGGGCGGCCAGACACGGAGCGAGCTTCGTGACAGGAGGCGTCATGGTGCCCGCTCCCGCCGTCGGCGGTCCAGGGGCACATGTGTTCTACAGCGGGCCCCGCGCGGTATTCGACATACACGAACCGACGCTCAGACTGATCGGCGAGCCCCGGTACCTCGGGGAGGACCCAGGCCTGGCCCAGCTCTTTTACCAGGCGCACCTCGACGTCTTCCTCACCGCCCTGTCAAGCCTGCTCCACGCCACCGCGCTCGTCACCGCCGCCGGTGTCCCGGCCGCCGACTTCCTACCCGGCGCGCTGAACACCCTCACCGACATCCCGACGATGATCGGAGACGGATGGGACCTGGCCCGGCGCCTGGAGGCCGGCGAACACCCCGGCGACCTCAGCACGGCACGGATGATGGGCGCCACAGCGAACCACATCGTGTGGACGAGTGAGAAGGCCGGCATCGACACACAGCTGCCCAAAGCCGTCAAGGCGCACTACGACCAGGCCGTCACCGCGGGCCGCGGCACCGAGAACTGGACCGTTCTCTACGAGATGCTCAAAGGCTGCGACTGAGGAACGACCAGAACCACGGTCCTACCACCGGGCCACGCAAGCTGCGTACCTGGCACAGGGTAGCTGTTCACGTCGGTTGCGCGGCGGCCTTGTAGATCTTGTTTGGTGATCGTGTGGCGTTCGCGGGCCGGTGGGTGATGATCGGATAGCGTCACGAGTCGTGGAGTCAACCGGCCGCCCGACGTACCCGGATCATCCGCAATCCGGCAAGGGGCGTGCGGCTCCCACCGGCCCGGATCCCGGACAAGCTCTTCCTCGTCTACGCCGGGCGGTTCCGCCCGTTTCCAGGCCGCCCGTTTCCAGACCGCCCGATGATCGTGACCGCTGGGCGTCGTGGTCGCGTCGACCTTCCTGCGATCGAGGGGAGGGCGGCCGGTCGGTACCCCTCGCAGCCAGTGTCGACCGTCCCGCCGTCGATCTTCCATGTTCTCCGATCTTGGGGCGCGAGCCACAACCGCCAAATGTAACCGCCACACGCCAAATGTAACTCCGTCGTGGTTACATTTGGGTGTGCCACGTGACGTGAGCCAGACGATCGCCTTCCTGCGCGCGGCGGGAGGCGACACCACCGAGGTGGAGGTCAAGTCTGCCGCCGGCGGGTTACCCGCCTCGTTGACCTCTACGCTGAGCGCGCTGGCGAATCAGCCCGGGGGCGGGACCATCATCCTGGGACTCGACGAGCGGGCCGGGTTCCGCCCCGTCGAGCTCAGCGACCCGCAGGTACTCAAGCAGGGCCTGGCTGCCAGGGCCCGGGCATTCACACCGCCGGTCCGTCTCACGATCGAAGACGGGGAGGTTGACGGGGCCGCGGTCGTGGTTGCGCAGGTCCAGGAGTGCGACCGGTCGACCAAGCCCTGTCGCGTCACCGCGACCGGCAGGGCGTACCTACGTGGCTACGACGGCGACTACGCCCTGTCTGACGTGGAGGAACAGGGGTTCCTGGCCGCTCGCCAGCCACCGCTGTTCGACCGTTCACCTGTCGAGGACGCCACCATCGACGAGCTGGACACCGAACTCGTCGATGCTTTTCTACTCGCTGTCCGCGAACGCGACCCGGCCGGGCTCGGCCGTTTTCCCGACGACACCGAGCTCCTACGCCGGGCTGGGGTCACGATGGATGGCGGGCAGCCAACTGTCGCGGGACTGCTCGCTCTCGGGGTCCATCCCCAACAGTGGTTCCCTCGCTACGTCATCCAAGCCGCCGCGCAGCCCTTGCCCACCGGCTCCGCCGCAACGCGGGCCCGCAACCAGGTCACCATCAGCGGACCGGTCCCGCGGATGCTCGACGCGGCGCTGCTCTGGGCCCGACATACCTTCGACACCGCCATCGTCGCCGAGATGGACGGCAGCGTTCGTGACCGTCCGATCTACCCACTCGTCGCCTTCCGTGAGCTGGTCGCCAACGCGCTGATCCACCGCGACCTCGATCACTGGTCCGCCGGGCTGGCCGTCGAAGTGCGGCTTCTGCGGGACCGCCTGGTAGTGACCAATCCCGGCGGCCTGTACGGCATCACCGTCGACCGGCTCGGACGCGACGCGGTGACCTCCGCCCGCAACGCCAGCCTGGTCGCGATCTGCCAGCACGTCCGCTCTGCGCAGACCGGAGCTCGGGTTATCGAAGCCCTCGCCAGCGGGATTCCCACCGTCACCGAGGCTCTCGCCGACTGTGGCCTGCCGTCAGCCCACTACGTGGACAGCGGCATCCGGTTCACCGTCATCCTCCACCAGTTCGCGACCGCCACGCCCGTGGCAACCGCCGAGCCCCCGCTGGGCGCCACGGAGCGTCGCGTCTACCAGGCCCTGACCCGTCAGGGACGAACAGTCAGCGACCTCGCCGAAGAGCTCGGGCTGTCCGCTCCGAACATCCGCAAGGCCCTGCGAAACCTGCGCGGCCGCGGGCTGATCCTTCAACTCGGCGGCAGAGGCAGGGCCACCACCTACCAGCGGACGGACTCATAGCCGATCGATCCTTACCCGCCAACCACTACACGCCCTGGACCATGCCTGGCCCATCCCCATGTTCCNCCCGGCCAGATGACGCCGAGTCCACCGCGCGAGCCAGATGAATCACGTCACCGCCGCTGGTCACGGTGAGAAGCATCGGCGCCCCATGCGTGGTCCTTTGATGTGCCCCGAAAGCCACGCATGGGGCGAAACGGCCTGCACTCCGCGTGGTGTGGCCGCGCGATCAGTCGAGCCACAGCGACGGAACTCGTGGACGCCGATGTACACGCAGAGTCATCAGAGGATGAGTGGGTTCATGGCCTGCCGCAGGCATCTGACGACCCTGCACGGGCACGCTCCGTGATCCCCGCGCCGACCTTGGACGGCGGGTGACCTTGACGGAGGGATCCACTTCCCGGTCTCGAGTGCGGGCGCGGCGGCGCGGGATGACCTTGCTCGACAGAAGCCCCGGCGGCCCTAGATCTGGGCATCTACCTGCGGGTTTGGTCGTCCAGGCGGGGCTCGGACCACCTGTCGAGGTCCTGACCAGGATCGTTCCACAGCCCTGGATCTCAAAGGGATAGATCGTAAACCGCATCCACCCAGGTCGGAGGAATGATCAAAAAATTGGTGGGGCTCGAACCCACGACCGGAGGATTATGAGGACTATCCGGCTATGCGGTGTGCTGAGCTGCATCGACGCACGTCACGCGCGACCGTGAACGTCGAATACTCCTCTGTACAGAGATCCGTCTGGTTGCAATCCTGTCGAGGAGATCACACCACCCAGCGGTGGTCACAGACCGGCGCGGCCGTGGCCGGTCCGGGGCACGGCCCTGCCGCGGAGGGGCGCCCCGACGGCGGCTGCGGCTTCGACGCGGTCGCGTTGCCTTGCGATGCGCGTCCACGCGAGCCCAGGATCTACGCTGGGATCGGATGGTCGCGTCCCACCGACGTCTTGGACGCGTGACGACTCATCCGCCCGGGAGGCGATGGTGACGACGGCCTTGCCAGAGGACAGCTGGCTGCGCGACCTGCGCCCGCAGCCCGCGCGCGTGACGGCAGCCGAGTACGAGGCGCTGTCGGAGGAGATCGCCCGGTCGATCGAGATCGTCGACGGTTACATCATCTTCTGTGAGGCTCCCGCCCCGGACCACCAGACCGCGGGACGGCGGCTCGCCAACCTGCTGGAGCGGCACGCCCGGAACGCCGTGAAGTCAGGCCGGTACGGCTGCCTGACGGTCAACAACGACGTCGACCTGCGGCTCCGCGACATCCCCCTGCTCAACCGCCGGCCCGACGTCATCCTTTACCGCTGCCTCGATCGTGACCGCGGCGAACGGCTCCGCGCCGAACACGCCCTGCTCGTCATCGAGATCGTCTCGCCCGGCTCAGAGACCCAGGACACCACCGACAAGCTCGGCGAATACGCCCGCGCCGGCATCCAGCACTACTGGATCATCCGACTCGACAACGACGGCGTCACCAGCATCGAACGCTACGCCCTCGACCGCGCCAGCATGCTCTACAAACACCTCGGCACCCTCATGAAAGACGAGGCCGGCGGACCACCGGAAATCACCAACCCCATCCCGATCACCATCACCTGGGATGACCTGGCTTTCTGAGCGTCCCGACAGGTCGACAGGACCAATTTTGGCCCTCCCAGTCATTTGTTACAAGCCGTGCGAGACGATCTTGGCACGGTTGGATGTCGCGGATCAGCGTGGCGCCATCGCTTCACTCGTCCCGGGGGTGCGGGAGTTCGGCCCGCCGGGGGTCCCGCGGGTCGAGGAAATCGAGGATCCCAAGCCGTCGGTCGGCGAGGTGCTGGTCGCTGTCGAGGTGGCCGGGGTCGGCTACGGCGACGTCATCGTGCGGTCCGGCCGGTATCCGTTTCCGAAGCCGTACATCCCGGGCCTGGAGGTTGGCGGCCGGGTCGCCGCCGTCGGACCGGACGTCGATTCGTCGCTGACCGGCAAGCGGGTGGTGGCGAGCACGGCTGGGATGACCGGCGGGNACGCGGAGCTGGCCCTGGCCGAGGCCGACAGCGTCTACGAGGTGCCCGAGGGGCTCACCCTCGGGTCCGCTGTGGCGGTGTTCCAGGCCGGCGCCATCGCCGTCGGCCTGGTGTCGGCCATCCAGGTCCGGCCCGACGAGTCCGCTCTGATCACTGCGGCGGCGGGCAGGATCGGCTCGCTTCTGGTGCAGCGGGCCAAGGCTGCCGGGGCCGCGACCGTGATTGCTGCCGTGGGCAGTCCCGCGAAGGCGGACGTCGCGGTCGAGTTCGGGGCCGATGCCGTCGTCGACTACACGACGCCCGGCTGGGTGGCGAAGGTGCGCTGGGCGGTCCGGGCTGACCCTGGAGTCGGCCAGGACATACCCGATGGCCGGAACTGCCCTGGTCGGCTTCGCCTACGAGGGTGTCGCGTCGAAACCGGCCTGACGGCCGGCGGCGGGAAACGCGCCCACGTCGAGGACCCGGCCTTTGCGACCCGGCCCCCGCGGACCCGGCCTTTGCGACCCGGCCCCCGCGGACCCGGCCTCTGCGACCCGGCCTCTGCGACCCGGCCCCCGCGGGGACAGCCGGCACCGCCGAGCGCCACCACGCCCGACGGCGCCACCCGGCCGACGGCGCAGCGGGCCTCCCCGGGCCCCGGGACAGCACGGGACACCCGCCGCCTCATCGGCCACCACGCCACCGGCCACCACGCCACCACGCCATCGGCCATCGGCCATCGGCGACATTCCCGGCTGGAAGTTCGGCCGCGGTGGGGCGTAGGCAGGGGCGGTCGGTGGTGCGCAGTAGGCATGGCCGGCCATGCCGGCGCAACCACTGCGGGACCTTGTCGAGCCAGGCTGGGCGCATGCCCTCGAACCGGTGGCGGGGCAGATCAGCGCCATGGGCGACTTCCTGCGGGCGGAGATCGCCGCCGGGCGCGGCTACCTGCCGGCCGGCCCGCATGTCCTGCGGGCCTTCCAGCAGCCGTTCGACGACGTGCGGGTGCTGATCGTCGGACAGGATCCCTACCCGACCCCGGGAATGGCCATCGGCTACAGCTTTGCGGTGGCACCCGAGGTGCGCCGGCTGCCGGGCAGTCTGCTGAACATCTTCCAGGAGCTGTGCGCGGACGTCGGCGTGCCGAGGCCCTCGACCGGCGACCTGACCGGCTGGACGCGCCAGGGGGTGCTGCTGCTGAACCGGGCGCTGACGACGGCGCCGCGCCAGCCCGGGCTCGCACCGGGGCAAAGGCTGGGAGCCGGTCACCGAACAGGCCATCCGGGCGCTGGCCGGGCGGGGCAGGCCGCTGGTCGCGATCCTGTGGGGTGCCGAGGCCCGCAGCCTGCGGCCGTTCCTGGACGGTGCCGCGACCATCGAGTCCGCCCACCCGTCACCGCGGTCGGCCGACCGGGGCTTCTTCGGGTCCCGGCCGTTCAGCCGGGCCAACGNCCNCCCGCGCCGCCAGGGTGCCGAGCCGGTCGACTGGAGCCTCCCGTGNCCCGCCCGCCGCTCGGCCCGGAAGCTCCGGGACACGGCGCCTGACCGTGGCCGACACCGGCGCCCCGGCAGACGTGAGATGCCCTGCCCCGCGGGCTGCGGTCCGGGAGGGTGCCGGTCAGCGTTGCGCGGGGGCACCGGCGGGGGNGGGGCCGCGGCGCAGGGCGGCGCGGACGAGGAGGCCGGCGGCGAGGGCCCAGAAGGCGGCGCCGACGCGGGCGAGGGTGACGCCGCTGGCCGCGACGACGAAGGTGACGACCGCGGCCTGCCGCTCGGCCGGGTCGGCCAGGGCCGACGTCAGCGCCGAGGCGAGTGTGCCGACGAGGGCGAGGCCCGCGAGGGCCGTGGTGACGCCGGTGGGGGCGGCGGCCGCGACCGTCACCAGGAGCGTGGACAGCAGGGCGAGGGCGAGGAAGGTCCAGGCGGCGAGGTGGGCGACGACCCAGCGTCGTCGCGGGTCGGGGTGCGCGTCGGGGCTCGCGGCGAGCGCCGCGGTGATCGCGGCCAGGTTGATCGCGTGGCCGCCGGCGAACGCGCCGAGAACGGTGCCGACCCCGGTCACCGTCATCGCCTCCCGCCAGGGGACCGCATACCCGTAGGAGGACAGCACCGCGACACCCGGCACGTTCTGCGAGGCCATCGTGACGACGTAGAGCGGAACCGCGAGCGAGAGCATCGACGCCCAGTTCAGCGTCGGTGCCGTCAGCGCGACCCGGGGCAGCAGCGGCCTGTCGGGCCCGCCGTGCCGGCCGAACCAGATCCCGACCGCCACCACCGCGGCGGCGAACGCCGCCGGCACCGCCCAGCGCGGCGCGACCCGCAGCAGCACCAGCCACACCACGACCTCCGGCGCGACGAGCGCCGGATGGTCCACCAGCCCGTGGACGGGCACGAGGCACAGCGAGAGCAGGACACCGGCGANCATCGCCTGCGCGATCGGCGCTGGGATCGCGGCGATGAGCGTCCCGAGGCGGGGCCACAGCGCGGTCAGCAGGATCAGGCCGCCGAGACCGCGAAGGCCCCGACCGCCGCCGCCCAGCCACCGTCGACCGCGCCGGTCGAGGCGAGTAGCGCCGCGCCCGGCGTCGACCAGGCGAGCAGGATCGGCATCCGGTGCCGGCGGCTGAGCCACAGCGTCCCGAGCGCCTGGGTGACGGTGACGGCAAGCAGGCCCGAGGCTGCCTGCGCGGGGTCCGCCCCGACCGCCCGCAGCCCGGCCAGCACCACGACGGCCGTGCTCGCGAACCCGACCAGCGCCGTGACGGCGCCTGCGCTGACCAGATGGGTGCCCCGAACCCCCGAAGCCGCCTCGCCGTCCGCGGGATCCGGCGGATCCGACCGGCCTGAACCGCCGTCGCTCACGGTGACAGCGGGATCGGCGCCGACGGTAGGTCCGGAAGGTCACGATCGCGCTGTTCCATCCCCGGAACACTACTGTCGGCCGTTCGGCGGCGGACCATGAAAACGGACCGCGGATACGGCACCCGTCACGAGGCCACGGCCGCCACCGGCACCCGGCCGCGGGTGACCAGCCCGGCCCCGGGCTCTCCCGGGGCGCGAGCGGTGGGGGTGTGGGGCGGCGGGATCGTCCGCTCACACGAAGTTCCCGTCTCCACAACCTGGCGCCCTGGAAGGTGCTGCCCGACGGACGTTCGCCGGACAGCGTCACGACCGGGCGTCCCCACCCCTCCGATGCCCAGGCCCGCCGGGAGGCGCTGCACGTCCTGTCACTGCACGTCCTGTCACTGCACGGCCTGTCACTGCACGGCCTGTAGTGGGAGGATGCCGCGGTCCGGACGCGGGAAGGTGGTGCGCCGGGCCGCCGGGCCGGGCCATCCGGTCATCCCCGCGCGGGATCCGAGGGTCAGCATTCGGCGAAGAAGGCGAGCATGTCGGCGGCGAGCCGGTCGGGAACCTCCACCGCGGGGAAGTGCCCGCCCTCGTCGTGCACCGTGGAGCGCACCACGCGGCACAGCCGTCCGACGAACTCGGGCGGGGGCGGGCGAAGGTCATCCAGGCCGTTCCCGAAACGCCCGAACGCGGTGGGGGCGAGGACCCGGTCACCGACCGTCATGCCCTCCTGGACCTGGCGGTTGTCGTGGAAGTCGCGCAGCGTGCTCCCGACGCAACCGGTGGCCCAGTAGAGCGTGAGCGTGGTCAGCAGGAACTCCCGGGACACTCGGGGCACCCGGCCTTCGGCGCAGTCCGACCAGGCACGCCACTTCTCCAGCAGCCATGCGGCCAGCCCGGCGGGCGAGTCGGTCAGCCCGTACGCGAGGGNCTGGGGCCGGGTGGACGCGATCGCGTGATAGCCGCCTTCGGTCAGCGACCACCGTTCGCCGGCGTCCAGATACGCACGCTCGGCCGGGGACAGCGGTGTCGGGTCGACGGCCGGGTCCAGGACGGGGTCGAGTTCGAGATCGGTCAGGTACAGCCCGGCCACCGTGTCGGGATGGTCGAGTGCCAGGAAGGTGCTGACCCCGGAACCGAAGTCGCTGCCCGCGGCCAGGTACCGGGGATAGCCGAGCCCGGTCATCAGGTCGTGCCAGACACGCGCGGTGTCCCGCAGCGTGTGTTCCCCGGCCGGACGCTCGGAGAAGGGATACCCGGGCAGGGACACGGCGACGACATCCCGCGCGGGAGCGTCGATGCCGTACGCCGCGGGGTCGCGCAGGCGGTCGACGAGCGGGAGCATCTCCACGAAGCTGCTCGGCCAGCCGTGGGTCAGGATGACCGGCGGACCGTCGGCCCCCGGCACCCGATGATGGACGTAGTGCNCCCGCAGCCCGGACNCCNCGGCGACNAACTGGTCGTNCCCGCCGTTGATTCTCTCCTCGGCCGCACGCCAGTCGAAGGTGGCCCAGTCGGCGAGCATTCCCTGGAGGAACGCCAGGTCGGTGCCCTGGGACCAGGCCGGGCCGGGGGCCGGTTGCGGCCAGCGCACCCGCGCGATCCGCTGCCGCAGTCCGGTCAGGACGTCCTCGGGCACCCGGATCCGGGACGGTGTGATCAGCACGCGGTCCGTCCGGCCCGGGCGAGCACCCGTTCCAGGGCCGCCACCCGGGCCGGGTCGCTCAGGGCCCGCAGGCAGAAATCGCAGATGTTGGTGAACCGCGCGTCGGCGAGGTCCTGGAACTGCGGATCCTCGGCGACCATGGTCCGGAAGTAGGCTGGGGACTGCGGGTCGTGGAAGGCGTGCACGAGCCGTTCCCGCCGGGCCTGCTCCGCCGGGTCCGATCCCGGGCCGCGCACGGGCCCCAGGAACACCGGCGTCCGCTTCATGTCGTCGACGCCGATGTCGAGCTGGCAGCATGCATAGGCGTCACCGGTGGCGTGCACGGTGGTGGTCAGATCGTCGCAGTCGGGCAGCTCGGTGACCGGACGTCCCCGCCAGATCCGGTGCATCTCCCGGGCGCGGCCCCGATCGAGCAGCTCGAGCACCACGAACGGCTCGCCGGCCGCGATCAGGGCCGCCCTGATCTGCTCGTCGGCCTGTTCGTCGGCCGAGGTGCAGAACTGGATCTCGGTGGCCAGGCCGCTGGCCCGGGCCGCCCGGGCGGCGTTGATCGGTCGCTCCACGGGGAAGTACCGCATGTGGTGGACGTCCGCGCTGAGGGACAGGCCGTGGATGCCGGCCTCGACGAAGGGCCGCAGTCTGGCCTCGGCCTGGGCGGGGTTGCGGGCCCAGAAGGCGTTGGACTCCACGTCGACGACATAGCCGAGCCGGACGCCGTGGGCGATGGCCTGGCACATGACCTGTGGGTAGAGGAAGACCTCGCCCCCGCTGAAGGTGACGTGTCGCTTCCCGGTGCGCTGCCCCTGCTCGAGTACGGACCGGACCTCGTCGAGGGTCAGCCGCTCCCGGCGGGTCGGATTCGACTCCACAATGCAGTGATCGCACGCAAGATTGCAGGTCAGAGTGTAGTTGATGACCATTCTCTGGGTCGGGGGGAAACGGTCCCAGATCGCGATGCCGCCGGCCACATCGGCCCCCACGTCATTCTTGGCCCCCGTGTCATTGGCGCTCCGTGTCATTGCCCCCCACGTCGGTCCACCCGAAGCACGTCCTTCTCCTTTGGCACGGTAGCCAGCGGGGAGCGAAACGTCCACCATTTTTTCTCCTGCAACCATCTCGGGTCGGGACTGATGCGCTCGGGCATCATGGTGGCACCGGCCCGAACGTCGGCTGAAAGAGCCTGGTGGGCGGGCGGGATCGGTAGGGTCCCGGTGTCGCGTAGAAGACGGCGCCCTTGACGTTCGATTCGAGGCGTAGGTACCGTCGGGACCAAGTTGGCTGGGGCGGACCGGTTGGCGGTAAACGCTCCACGGACCTTCTGGCTGTCGGCCGTCCGTGGAGGCGCGCTCCGCGCTCTTGAACCTCGATCTGGCAGATTGTCATGGAGGAATTATGGGCGTGGACGTTCGTCGTGTCCTGAACTCTTTTGTTCCCCGGCGGCAGGCCTGGGCCCGGCTGGACGAGACCGTCCAGGACACGGGCCTGGCCGATGACACCACCGGAGTCCTCAATCCCGACTTCCTGGCCCTCGGCCTGGGCGCCACCAACATGATGGGAATGCTCTGGTCGCTGGCCCTGGGCCGGCGGGTGGTGGGCGTCGAGCTGNGGGGTGACCCCTCGCTGGGCGTGCACTGGAACATTCGCGAGGACCTTTACCACCACCTCGGCCTGATCGACCAGATGATGCTCGAGCGCTACGGCGAGGCGGGTATCCCCCNCCGGGGCGACGGGAGCCTGTTCATCCTGGCCGAGTGCTTCTACCGGCCGGACACGCCCGCCGGCGCCGTCACGGCCGACGAGGTGGTCAGCGGATTCCTGGACGCGCTGGTCGGCGAGCCCGCGCGGATCGGCGGCCGGATCTTCCACACCGAGTTCATCGACGACCGTTGGAAGGACGGGAAGCCGCACCGCACGGTGACCGTGCTGACGCCGCCGGAGCCCCCGCGCCGGCCCGACCCCACCCGGGTGGGGCGCAGCACCCTCGAGGCGCTGGAGGGGCCCTCCACGTTCCAGAGCGCGGCCTCCGAGGTGATGGTGCTGATGCGCCGCTACCTCGAAGGGGTCGAGCGGATGGACCTGGCCCGGGGCGTCACGCCGCGGGTGCGGTTGTTCCTGTCCCACCGGGTGGTCACCACCGGGACCGGGAGCGACGCGGGCTATCTGAAGTGGCTGCGCCGCGAGGAGGGATTCGGGGACGCCTCCGGCGGTCGCANGTCCATCCGCATCGAGCAGGTAAGGGAGCTGGACTACAACGGCAGGTTCCACCGCGTGCGGGTGCCGGGCAGCAAGGTGATCGACATCGGGATTCCCGAGCTGTTCATGATCGCGCAGGGTTTCAACAGCACCGACGCCGACCGCCTAGGCTTCAGGCAGGAGGACGTGCTGGTGGACCACCACGACGGCCGCGGGCCGGTCGTGGCGCAGGCCGACTACCTCGCCGGCCTGCTGGAGGTGCTGGTCGACGGCCGGCTGCGGCGCAGGATCGCCTCCGACTTCGACAAGGAGGGCAACGAGTACTGGGTGCGGCAGATCGCGGTGGGGCATGAGGACGACGCCGAGGTCGGCTGGATCCTGGTGCAGGTTCCCGACTACAAGACGTTCGACCCGATCCTGTCCGGCCTGGTGCCGCCCGGTACCTACCGCAAGTCCAAGCAGTACCGGGCCGGCGTGCAGCACCTGATGCGGGAGNTCTACCTGGACCAGGTCTCGCAGATCTGCGAGATGCCGGTGTCGGAACTGGAGAGGATCCAGATGCCGTACGGTCCGAAGCTGTTCAGCCTGGTCGAGCGGGCCGGGGTGGACGCCCAGGTCGCGGCCAACGGGGTCGTCGCCGGGGACACCTTCGGCAACGGCCATTTCCTCACCAGCGGCGGCGCCATCACGGGCATGATCGGTCACGGGCACCGCGTCAAGCTGTACTGGGAGGCCCGGGACGCCGGAGTGCCCCACGAGCAGGCCATACGCGGCCTGGCCGACGGCATCAAGCAGGACACCGACGACTGGTTCGCGGTGAGCGCGCAGGAGTTCAGCACCGCCCTGCCGATCAACTTCGGCTCCGAACGGATCGCCACGATCGAGGCGGCCGGCGGACACCGGTCGTCCGCCCGGGCGACCACGATCGACGCCACCCGCCGTCACCGGCACACCCTGGTGCCGCTCGACCCGTCGGACTGGCGCCGGTTGCTGGTGCGCAGCGGGCGGATGCACGCCCTGGCCCTGCCCCCGATCCCGATGACCCACCCGGTCGTGCGCGGCGGTGGTGGGCTGCCTGATCCTGCCGACGCCCAGCAGGACGGTGCTACGGCCGGGATGGGGGCCGGGATGGGCGGTTGCATGGTCCAGCCGGGCGGTGCCATGGGCGGGATGGACGGTGCGATGGCCGAGGTGGCAGCTCAGTGAGCATCTTCCAGCCGAAGGGCGACTCGTTCGGGAGCCTGAACGAGACCGTCCAGTCGCGGCGCCTGATCGTGAGCCGCTACCGCAGCCTGCGTGAACGGCAGTGGGCCCTGCTGGTGCTCTGCACCGGCGCCCTCGCCATCGTGATCGACACCTCCATCGTGAACGTGGCCCTGCCCTCCATCGGCCAGGACCTGGGGTTCTCCGCCGCCGGGCTCTCGTGGGTGGTGAACGCCTACGCAAGTAGTACGTCGTAGCAACGCCTGATCTGCACGTTCATCCCGCTTGCACCTGCAAGCAGGCTTCCGCGTCAGCCTGGGGCGAGGGAGACGTGTGCCTTTTCTCCACCGGAGAACAGTGATCTGCACCACAAAAGGTGGGTGGGGTGCGCCGTCTCCTTGCCGGGCGGCCAGCGTCGCGCGGGGCCGCGCTCCGGTCCGGCTCGTCCTGGCCGTCCCGGCGGGCGTTCCGCTCCGGGAAGCGGGGCCAACGCGGACGGCGGTCGTATTCTTTACTACTCCCCGGAAAACCTGGCCCACGCTCGCAGGAAATAGACGTGACTGTTTCTCGTGAAACATTCCGGCTCGTACGAAATGCCGGCATGGCGTGGATCGACGGGGTATTATGGGCGGTGGAAGGTAAGTGAATAGGGCGGCCCGGAGTGGTGTTACCAGCACCATCCCCGGGCCTTGATCCCAAATCCTGCTACGAACAGGAGTGTGGAACCCATGGCCATGGTGCCATATGGGCCGGCCGGTGCCGGTAGCCGGTCGGTGACGAGTGTGGATCTCCAGGTGCATCCGGCGGAGTCGGCGGATGTGCATCTTCCGATGCCGGGACCTCGGTTCTCGGTGATGCGTCCGACCCTGCTGCTTCCGGCCGGGGTGCGGGTGAGCGTGGCCAGTGACATGCCGTACGACGTGGCGGCGCGCTGGTGGGACTCGCTGACGGTCGCGGGGTCGGCGGCGAGCCAGTGGTACACCGCCCAGGTCAACGGCTGGCCCGGTGGCAAGGATCGTCGGGACGGGGGCCGGTGATGGCGGGCTCGCTGCGGGCGTTGCACTTCATCCGCCAGGATGCCGGCAGCTACGGCGACCTGGCAGACCAGCGGGCGGTGTTCGCGGTGGCATGTACGGCGCGCGGCTGGCAGGCCGGAGGTGCGGTCCGTCAGATCGGGTCGGGTCCGCACGCCTGGTCGGCGGTCGTCCGGCTCGTCGGGTCGGGGGCGTACGGCGTGGTCGTGGTCGACACGCTGGAACGGCTCGCGGCCACCGAAACCGGGCGGATGGCGGTCCTGGGCCTGCTGCGCCGGACGGGGGTGCGGCTGCTGGTCGCACGCGAACCCCTCGACACCGGCGATGCGATCGGCCGTGCCCTCGCCGATTCCCTGCTCGACCCGGAGGAACAGCGGACACCGCTCGCGGCATGACCTGACCCACGGCTGATCAAACCCGGGTTCGGGGGCTTCCACGCCACCCGACCCGGGTTTTGATCTTTCACAGAGTTCGGGCTGAGCTGATCTCCTCCGTCGGTCGGGCGGCGTAGCCCTACCCCGGGTTCTCCTGGCCGGGCAAGGGCGCCGACGGCCCGTACCATGCTGGGTGCGGTGCGTCCCTTGCGCGGGTGGGAGGTTCCGGGGTAGCCCTTCAGGGGTCCGGGCGGCGGAGGCGATCAGCGGACGTACGCGGCCTCTCCCCCTCCTCCAGAGTGAGGGCCGGGGTTTGGGGCGGAGCCCCAACAACCAGCAGCGGCACCGTCCTCGCGGACGTCGCGCGGCTCCTGGAGCACCGGCGTGGACCAGCGGCATCAGCATCGCCGATCGTCACGGTCGTCACGGACCCTCTGGCGGGGGGCCTGACGCTCCGACACGCCGACGGGCCGACGCGCCCACGGGGCGACGCTCCGGCCGGGGTGCCGACCGGAGGGAGGCGGGGCCCCGGCCGGGTGCGGCGATCCCGTAGGCGCGGCGCGCACGGGGCGACGCGCGGCGCGTGCGGCAGGCCCCCCGCGGCGGCCGAAGGCCGCCCTTGAAACGGTACAGAACATTAGCGACGATCTTGAACTACTCGGGGATCCGGGTTGTCGGGGTCACCTGGCAGTAGTTCTCGACCTCGGCTGCAATGTCGAGTGCCTGCGGCGATCGTCCGTACCGCTGGTCGGTCAGCGCACCTTGAATGCGCTGCATGAGGGTGCGGATCCCGTGGTTGCGGCGCTGGGCTGGGATGGCTAGGACGGGCCGGAGGGCGTCTTGGGCGCCGTCGACGTCACCCCGGCGGGTGCGAGCCAGAGCGAGGTTGATGTGGGCCCCGGCTCGGCTGCCGTAGCTGGCGTTACCTGCGGCGGCGAAGGCTTCCACGGCGTCCATGGCTGCCTGCTCGGCGCGTGGGTCCTCGGGGAGTCGGGTAAGGGCATCGGATGCGATGAACAGTTGGACGGCTACCGGGGTGGAGAGTTCACCCCCGATCTCGTCCAGGTCGTCGGGACGGGTCCGCTCGCGGAGGTCTACGGCTCGCGTGATGGCGGCATGGGCCTGTGCGCTGTCGCCGAGTGCCGCATGGGCACGGGCTGCCTGTACGGCGGTCTCTATCGCTGCCGTGCCGTGAACGAGGTGGACGTCTGCTTCGGCTGCTTCGATGTAGCGCAGTGCCTCGTGTGGTGCCCCTGTCCAGTAGGCGGCGCGGGCCTGTTCGGTGCGTACCCAGATGCGCAGGCCGGGATGATCTGCCCGGTCGGCGCACAGGTAGGCGACGCGGGCGTAGATGTCGGCGGTTGTGTGCTGGCTGAGGTCGACTCCTGCGCGGGCGAGGAGGCCGGAGGNTCCCCCTCCTCCAGAGTGAGGGCCGGGGTTTGGGGCGGAGCCCCAACAACCAGCAGCGGCACCGTCCTCGCGGACGTCGCGCGGCTCCTGGAGCACCGGCGTGGACCAGCGGCATCAGCATCGCCGATCGTCACGGTCGTCACGGACCCTCTGGCGGGGGGCCTGACGCTCCGACACGCCGACGGGCCGACGCGCCCACGGGGCGACGCTCCGGCCGGGGTGCCGACCGGAGGGAGGCGGGGCCCCGGCCGGGTGCGGCGATCCCGTAGGCGCGGCGCGCACGGGGCGACGCGCGGCGCGTGCGGCAGGCCCCCCGCGGCGGCCGAAGGCCGCCCTTGAAACGGTACAGAACATTAGCGACGATCTTGAACTACTCGGGGATCCGGGTTGTCGGGGTCACCTGGCAGTAGTTCTCGACCTCGGCTGCAATGTCGAGTGCCTGCGGCGATCGTCCGTACCGCTGGTCGGTCAGCGCACCTTGAATGCGCTGCATGAGGGTGCGGATCCCGTGGTTGCGGCGCTGGGCTGGGATGGCTAGGACGGGCCGGAGGGCGTCTTGGGCGCCGTCGACGTCACCCCGGCGGGTGCGAGCCAGAGCGAGGTTGATGTGGGCCCCGGCTCGGCTGCCGTAGCTGGCGTTACCTGCGGCGGCGAAGGCTTCCACGGCGTCCATGGCTGCCTGCTCGGCGCGTGGGTCCTCGGGGAGTCGGGTAAGGGCATCGGATGCGATGAACAGTTGGACGGCTACCGGGGTGGAGAGTTCACCCCCGATCTCGTCCAGGTCGTCGGGACGGGTCCGCTCGCGGAGGTCTACGGCTCGCGTGATGGCGGCATGGGCCTGTGCGCTGTCGCCGAGTGCCGCATGGGCACGGGCTGCCTGTACGGCGGTCTCTATCGCTGCCGTGCCGTGAACGAGGTGGACGTCTGCTTCGGCTGCTTCGATGTAGCGCAGTGCCTCGTGTGGTGCCCCTGTCCAGTAGGCGGCGCGGGCCTGTTCGGTGCGTACCCAGATGCGCAGGCCGGGATGATCTGCCCGGTCGGCGCACAGGTAGGCGACGCGGGCGTAGATGTCGGCGGTTGTGTGCTGGCTGAGGTCGACTCCTGCGCGGGCGAGGAGGCCGGAGGNGATTGCTGCGAGAAAGTAGAGGTCCCGGGCCTGGTCTGGCGGAGTTGGGCCGTCCAGGAGTCTGAAGGCGACGCGCTGTGCGTCGAGTAGCGGGCCTACAAGGTTCGTCGCCTCGGTCNGGAACGCGATGGCGAGGCTGCGTACCTGTTGGTGGAGGAAGTCGAGAACTTCCGGTCGAGCCGCGGCCCGTTCGGCGTTGACCAGGAAGTTAAACGCCTCTTCTGATTCGGTCATGATCCGCCTCTCCGGCCCGTCGGTATCGGGCGGGCGTGAAGCGGTGTACCCGCCGATGTCTCCAGAGTAAGGCGGCGGAGAGGACGCGGCCCGGTCACTGGGAGAGTCGGCCTGCTGCGGAGTCGTCTGGGCGTGCTCGGCGGGGAGCCGGTGGCGGAATCCCAGGTCGGCGTCTCCAGTGCCGAAGATGTGCCGGTAGCTGGCGCGGTAGTCGGCGCCGGGGTAGGTCTGCCCGCGTTCGTGCTTGCCGATGACTTCGGCGGTCGCCAGTGGCGGGGTGAAGCTTCGTTCACGGGCGCTGTCGACGTCGATATTGCGGATGCGTTCGGCGAGCGTGGGAAGGGTGAGCCCGTACTGAAGCCGATGCCGGCGGAGCATAGAGGGGTTCCATCCGGGGTGCTCTGTCGCGCGATGTGGCGTCACGGGTGCCTCCCAGAACAAGGGGTTGCACGAAGCGTAGCGGCCCATGTTCGGTGGCGGACCGGGCGGCAGGGAAGTCACCGTGGATTCGGCTGGTCGACTGATCATTTGACCTGCGATTCGACTGGTCACGTCAACCGGACAACGGCTCTGATCGCCGGACGGGCCGTCGGTGACAGCCGGTTACTTGACGTGGCATCTGTCCTTGGGCACGTGCGGAATCCGCGTTGAACTTCTCGTAGCGGCCCTGGTCGGGCTTGGGGCCGTCCCCCCCGGCCGGTGCCGTTGGGGGCCTGGGGTGCCGTGGCTGGAGTGCGCAGCATTCTTGGTCCCACAGGTACCGGGGGTTCGCGGTCTGACGGATGCGGTCGGTAGAGGTGGGAGCGATGAAGGACGAGGACAGGTACGACGTCGACGATGACGACTGGGAGTGGGATGACGAGAACGGGTATTCCTACGGGGCTCGCGCGAATGGTGAACCTCCGGGACGTGATGACCCCGTCGGGAGCCTTCGCGCTGGTAGTGCCGGGCGCTCAGGTGGTCGCCCCATTCGCGGATCTGCGGTCGATGGCGAACTATGCCCACCGGCACGGGATCACGATTCCGGGATACCGTGCGCTTCCGTTCCTGGACTTGGGGATGATCGCGAGCCTTTGAGGGATCTGGCTCTGGCTCTTCGTCCGGGGCCCGAGTAATGGCGAGTGGGGCGGTCACGGCCACGGGGTGGGAATTTCACACGGGCCAGCTCCCGGAGTTCGTGCCCTGGCACCGCGACGGTTTGATCATCGGCATGCTGCCAGAGCCGTTGCGGGCGGACAGCGAGGCACAGGAGATGCTGCTGTCCGACCAGTTGGCGGTGGACGAGGAAATCATGGTGGGGGCAAGTATTGGGATTGCCCAGCTTGCTCCGGTGGGGCTCGTACTGATGCACCGCAGGTTCACGTCGCTGATGGAATCCCGGGTGGCGTGGGCGGTCGGTATCCGGCTGCGGCGACAGAGGATCATGGCAGGTGAGTTGCCCCGGATCGTAATGGCGGGATCGAGACCGAACCCGGATGTGACACCGGACGGAGTGACGTTCAGTTTGCATCGGGTGCGCCTGCGCGACCACGAAGTGGTGTTGCCGATCGACGTCTGGGAGATCCATTTCCCTGCTCTGATTTGAAGGTCGACGCTGCGTCATAGTCAAGAATGACGCTCCGGTGAGCCTTCACCCAGATCCCCCGACGCGGAATCGGCCGCTGTCGGGTACCCAGGCGCGGTATTGGCCGCGCAAACACCAGGAAAGGTAGGGCGGAAAAATGGTGACGGTTGACCTCCAGTCGCACGAGGGTCCGGCGGAAAAGGATCCGGTGCTGCTGGTGTGCCTCGGTGAGGCGTCGATGGTGACACTCGGCCAGGGCAAGGGCAGCGCGGAGGACAAGCGGAAGGCGTATAACAGCTAGTCCGCGTCCTGCTGGTGCCTGGTTCCGCATGGGGCCAGGCACCAGTACGTTCAGGAAAGGACGAAAGGGATGGGAGACATGCGCTGGTTCGGGGGCTTCAGTAGCGCCGCAACGCCACCGCGGACCCCTGCCAACAGTGCGGAGGTGTGGCCGACCATTCCCGGATGCTGGACGGTCGGCCGATGGGACGGGCACGAGGTCCGCACGACGCACAGCGACCACCGAATGGTTGCGGTGATCGGCCCCTGCGCCATCACTCGGAATTCTTTGACGCGACTCGGAACGCACGGGGTTCCGGACGACGTGGCCTGGCAGTGGGCGGGTAGTTACACCACTGTGGAAGTCACCGACAGCCTTACCCGCATCTGGACCGACCTCGGTGGAGCATGGCCCATCTACACAGCCTCGCTGGACGGCGGGGTGTACTGGTCTTCCAGCTCACGCGCGTTGGCTGCGCTGACCGGTGCCGGGCCGGATCTGGATCGGTTGGCGATGTGGCTTTTGGCTCCGTCGGTGCCTGTCCTGTTTGCGGGGCGGTCCGCGTTCAAGGGCGTAGGGCTTGTACCCGCCGGACATCGCCTGACCCTGATCCGCTCGGGGGCGGTGCGGGCGGAACGGATGTGGTCGCCTCGACCATGCGCAGATTCACCCGGCAGGCGACTGCGGGCGGAACTGGCAGCGGCGGTGGCCGTGCGGGCAGTCAACGCGACAGCGCTGACAGCGGATATGTCAGGCGGGTTCGACTCGACATCTCTTGCTTTGCTAGCCCATGCGTCGTCCGGCACTTCGCGGCCGGTGACCGGGGTGACGGTGCATCCAGTCGGCCGTGCCACGGGTGGGGACGTGGACTATGCGCGGCTCGCGGCCAGACATTCCGGAATCGTTCATCGCCTCATGCCGCTGGGCGCGGAGCACGCGCCGTATTCTGCGTTGGATGTTGTCCCGGTAACAGACGAACCGGCGCCGTCCACGATCGCGCATGCCCGATTTTCCGGTCAACTCGCCTGGATGCGGAGAACCTTCGACACTGATTGCCATTTGACTGGCGATGGCGGGGATAGCCTGCTGTGTTCTCCACCAATCATTCTGGCAGATTTGTTCGCGATCGGGCATAGCCGGCGGGCAGTGGTCGAAACGATCCGATGGGCGCGGTTGCGTAGGCTTCCCGTGTGGCCGCTGCTGCGGTCGGCTCACCGTGTCTCGCGAGAACGTCGCGCGGCAGCGCTGGCGGCGCTGGCCACGGAGTTGGGTGGAGGTTCCTCACGAAGTACCGCCGATGGCGATATCGGCTGGTGCGGGATCGAACCTCTTCCCTCATGGGCGACGTTGCAGGCACGGGAACGGGCACGGACTGTCGCCTCGGCGGTAGCTGAACGCACGGATGATCCCACCCCCGGTTCGTTTGCCACGGTCATGACCGGTGAAGGAATGGCGGAGGTGGGGCGCTCCGCGCGCGCCGATATTCAGCTTGCCGAAGCGGCCGGGGTAGCGCTGCACAACCCANTCACGGATTCTCGCGTGGTGGATACCTATCTGTCGGTTTCCCTGGGTGACCGTCCCGGCCCCGCCGACTACAAGCCCGTGTTGCGGGCTGCGATGGCGAACCTGTTCCCTGCCAGGCTGGCAGAGCGCACTACCAAGGGCGATTTCAATCCTGACCACTACCAGGGGATGCGCACGAACCTGGCTTCGCTCCATGCCCTGGCTGACGGCCGGTTGGCCGCTCTGGGCCTCGTCGAGCCCGGCGAGTTCCGACAGACGTTGACGATGATGGCCGCAGGGCTCCCTGTCCCGTTCGCCACCGTGGAGCCGGCTTTGGCGGCGGAGGTATGGCTACGGGCCCTGGGTGACACATCCGATGTGGCGTGGATTCCAAGAACCACGGAGAGCGATAGATAATGTCATGTGAGTACATCAGCGTCCCCGAACACGTTCGTGCGCTCGATGTCGGCCCGGCCACCGTGATCGTCAACTACCGCAACGGCCGTGCTGATGTACTGACCGGGCCGGCCGCGCGCTGGTGGGAGGCGGCAACGACCAGCGGGTACGGCGACCCGTCAGGGCTGCTGGACACCCAGTCCGCGCGGGCCCTGCGTGAACAGCTCCTTACGGCAGAACTGATCATGGAGACCCTTCGACATCGGGCGGGCCAACCGACGGCGGTCGGGCCGTCGTGGGTGCCAAGCTGGGGAACGCAGGAGATGCAGGCCGGGCGCACGACGGCCGGATCCGCATCCTGCGGGATGACCTTGCGTGCGGGTGTGGCCCTACTCGTCGTGCTCGGCGCGCTCTCGGCCGGACAAGGTCGCAGCCGGATGGCGCGGCTACTTCGTCTGCTGACGTGGGCCACGCGACGCACCAGGGTCAACGCCTCAGCTGATCACCTCATGGAAGCGGTCAACGCCGTCCGGCGGGCAGGAACGGTCATGCCGGGTCGTGTTGCCTGCCTCGAAGAATCATCAGCGGCGTTCCTCCTGCTGGCCATGGGCCGGAAGCGGGTGACGTGGTGCCACGGCGCAGCAGCCGACCCTGTCCGGCTCCATGCCTGGGTGGAGACTGACGACGGACAGCGGGTTGCCGAACCGTCGTCAACCGCACGGTTCGGCGTCCTGCGCGCCGTACCCGAACGCGACAACGGAAGCGAGAACAGGCGTGCATGAACCGATCGTGTGGATCCGGGGCGAACGCGCTGGGCTCGGCCCGTTCTCCAGCAACCTCGTCGATCTTTACTGGCAGTGGGAGCAGGATCCTGGCGTCCTGGTCGGCTACGGTCGCCAGACACCGGACTCGCTGGAAAACCGGCGAGAGGGGTTCCAGCATCAGGCGCGCGGCACGGACGATCAGCTGAGGTTCACCGTCTACGACGTGACCACGGATCCGCCGNCCCCCGCTGGCNCCACCGCCGTTCTCATCGACCATCACGTGCGAACCGGGGAGTTCGTGATCCAGCTCGGCCCGGCCAGCCGTGGCAACGGTATCGGTACCGAAGCGACGCGGCTCACACTCGACTACGCCTTTCACGTGACGAACCTGCGATGCGTCCACCTATCGGTACTCTCTCCGAACCTGGCTGCGATCCGGGCCTACGAGAAAGCTGGTTTCCGCAGGATCGGGGAGCGTCGAAACTCCGGATACTGGCTGGGTGAGCTTGCCAACGAAACGCTGATGGACGCGATACCCGCCGACTTCCCGGGGCCGTCTGCGGTACGGCAGGCCGTCGAGTCGGACCGGTAGAGCAACGATTCTCGCGGAACTATCCCTACCGATCCACCCCCGCCAGGCGACCCCGCGGCCTTCCCGACCCTTCCCCTCGGGTGGAGGTGCCCCGGGGTCGTCGCCATGCCCCCTGGCACCCAATGCGCCGGGGTGGTATCGTCAATGACGGCATTCGAGGGTTCTGAACCCTGCGCCACGATGATCTTTTTCTTGTACGGCAGTACGCCACATTGTCGGGCTGTCCACATGTGAGCCGCCTCGGAGCGGCACGGACCGGGCTCGGGCTGCTGCACCGTGGGTCGCCGTCGGTGGCCTGCGTCCAGTCGTGTTGATGTTCCGTCTGGGGTGCGCATGTGCCGTGTTCTGCTGCTGTCCTGGGTTGCTGCTGCCTGTGGGGTGAGCGGGTAGCCGGGGGCGGCTGAGCCTGCGCGGGGTTTCCGCGCGTTCACCTGTTCCCCGTGCCGGTGCCGGTCTGGTGCCGGTCGCGCTGCCGTTTCGTGTGCCATTAGCGCTGCCGACTATGGGCGTGTTTTTGTGTGTGGCATTGTGCCGGCGTTTCGGTGTGGGATGGCTGTACGGCGGAAGGCCCGTCGGGTTCGGTTTCCGTTCCGGTTCTCCTGTTCTCATTCCTGCTTTCTTTCTTCGCGCTCTCCGCTGGTCTGACCTGTGGTTTTCCGGGTCTGGGCTGGTGGGGGCGTGTGCGAGTGAAAGGGCGCGGTGTGTTTTCCGTGGATGTGGGCGTGAGCCTGCCCGAAAACCGGCCGGTCGCGGGTGGCTGTTCCCGTCCGATCCGCCTGTCCGGCCATGTCGATCATGTGGATGTCGGGACCGGTGAGATCCGCCGTGCGCTGTCCGGGAAGGATCTGCCGGGCGGGGTGCTGCATGTGCGGTGCGGGAACCGGCGGGAGTCGGCGTGTCCTGCCTGTTCGGCGGTGTACAAGCGGGACGCCCGGCGGCTGGTCCTGGCCGGGCTCGCGGGCGGCAAAGGCGTACCAGAGACCGTCACGACGCATCCGGCGTGGTTCGTGACGTTGACCGCTCCGACCTTCGGGCCGGTGCATTCCCGCCGTCAGCAGGGCGGTAAGGGCGGTCCGGTGCGGGCCTGCCACCCCCGGCGGGGGCTCTGCCCCCATGGCCGTCCGGCAGGCTGTCATGAGCGGCACCGCGAGGATGATTCCCGGCTCGGTTCCCCGATCTGCCCGGACTGCTACCAGTACGGCCGGGCCGTGACGTGGAACGCGCTGGTACCTCGGCTCTGGAAAACGACACGCGACGCGACGGAATCCGCGGTCGCGGCTGCTGCGGGTCTGACGGTGGCGGGGCTACGCCGCTCGGCGCGGCTGAGCTTCGTCAAGGTCGCGGAAATGCAGGCGCGGGGCGTGGTGCATCTGCATGTGGTGGTCCGGGTCGACGGGCCGGACGGGCCTGGCTCGTCTCCTCCTGGCTGGGCGGATGGTGATCTGGTCGCGGACGCGCTGCGGGACGTCGTCGGGTCGGTCGCGGTAGCTGCTCCGGATCCGGACATGGGCACCCTCGACGGCACCGCATCGGCTGACGGGTGGGCGGTGCGCTGGGGTGTCCAGGTCGACATCCGGCGCATCGCGCTCGACGGACCCACCGATGTCGGACGGATCAGTAACTATCTGGCGAAGTACCTCACCAAGTCGGCGGCGGCCGGCGGGGCGCTGGATCATCCGGTGCGGTCGCTGGCCGCGCTGGGCCGGCTGATCCTGGCGCCGCATGTGCGCCGTCTGGTGGAGACCTGCTGGCGGCTCGGCCATGATCCGGTGTTCACCGCGGCGTTGGATGCGGCACTCGGCCGGGATTCCGGCGATATCCCACGGCTACTGCGGTGGGCGCATCAGATGGGGTTCGGTGGCCACTGGCTGACGAAATCGCGGACCTACTCGACGACGTTCACCGCGCTACGGACGGTACGGCGGGTGTGGTCGCGCACGATCGGCGCGGCGATGGCGGGCCGTGTCCCGGTGGACGCCTTCGGCCGGGCTGAGGGCGATGAGAACACGATCGTTCTCGGGGCGTGGACGTATACGGGCCGGGGGCTAGACCTCGGCGGACACGGGGCTGACCCTCCCGAGTTGCGGTCGTCGCGGACGGCTGGTAGCCCGGTGGGCAATGGGCCGGCTGAGAGATGAGTACCGGGTCGGTTCAGCCGTCGCTGTTCGATGACCTCGACGACTCCGGTTCGGGCCCGGCGGAGCTGGGTGGGCAGGTGGCTGGCCCGGAGACGAGCACCGAAGGTGCCGATTGTTCGTCGTCGTTGCTCACGGACACGGCCGGTGAGCGCTCGTGTGAGACGACAGTGGCGTGGGTGGGCGGGTGGGCTGCACCTCGACCGGCGTTGGCGCGGGGCGGTCTGCGGGATATCGGGGCTGATCGGGTGATGTCGTGTGAGTCGGAGACGGATGGTGGTCGTGGGCCTGGTGCTGCTGGGCGGCGGCGTGGTCGGTCNTCGGGCAGGTCGGTCTCCAGGTCGGCGGCTGGCCCTCCTGATGCCGGCCGTGAGGCTGAGTTGGAGGCGGATGCGCGGTGGATAGCGGCTCAGCTCGCGCGGGCTCCGGAACCATCGGCGCTGATGGCGGCGGCGATCGTGACCGCACTTGCACCGAAACCCGCGCGGAACGTCGACAGCGGCGGTCAGGCAGGTCCGGGATAGCGCCATTGCGGGTCCAGCCGTTCCCGCAACGGAAGATCCTTCCCGGGAACCACAATGATCTTCACCATGATCGTTGACAGGACACGGCGTTTCTCCGTGAGGGTGCCTCCGCGCCAGAGTCGGAGCGCTTCCGCTCCGTCCAGGACGGTCACGAGACGCGCGCGGCGGGCCAGTTCGGCGTCGATCTCCCGTAGCCGGGTCTCGTACTGGGCCTCGAGCTGGCCACCCAGCCGCAGGCTGATCTCCTTGGCGGCGATCGCGCGGGGAAGATCGGCCAGTTCGCGTTCCTTCTCGGTCCGCTCGGCCTTCAGCTCGTCACCGTCCGCGACGTCGCCGGTCTTCTCCCAGTCTCGGCGGCGTAGGTAGGCGTCAACCAGGCGGGTCATCAGGTCGTCCGCGTCGGCGGCGTTGATGTGGAACGACTGGTCACACTCGAAGTGTTCACGGCTCTTCCCGAGACGATGCCGCCACAGGGCGTACGCGCGGGGAGAGTTCCGGACCAGGGAACGCCTGCACTTGTGGCACACGTAGTACCCGGCGAACGTGTGCTTGACGGCCGTACCCGTGCCCT
>NZ_JPHT01000026.1:0-22267 GCF_000733325.1 Frankia sp. Allo2 | reverse complement strand
TNNNGNCCGCTNCCAGCGCCGCGCATGTCTCCCGCCACTCCTCCTCGGTGAGGATCGCGGGGAAGTTCGCCATCGGGCCCTTCACGGTCCAGCCCGTGTGAACGTTTCCCGTCGCGAACAGACCAGCGATCCTCGGGTTACGCAGCATCGCGGAGAGGCTGGCGCGCGTCAGGCTGCCGCTCTTCATCGTGTCGCCCGGGTGCGTGCGCCGGTGCGGGATCCGAAGCCCACGGTCGTAGAAATCATCCGAGACCTTGAGAACGGCCTCACCTTCGCGGATACGCCGCGCGGCCTCGCGTAGCCAGCGGGCCTGCTCCTCGTCGACGGACCACACCGTCACGATCTTCTTACCTGACCGGGTGATCGTCTGGGACCACCCGAACCCCACGGGGCCACCCAGGAACTCCAGGGCTTCGCGCTTCGCGTCCAACTTCCGCTTGACCAGCTCGGACTTCAAACCCGAATCACTGACGGACTTCCCCACCGCGCCATGCCATGAGTCACGGTCGCGCTGCCGGCGGAAATCGTAGGTCGTGGCCTTCTCCCCATCGGTCACGATGAGGCGGCCCCCGATCCGCTGCATGATCTTGCCGAACTCGGCTCCGACCACCGGATCACGGGTGATCCGGCTTTCCTCCCACGCCACGACCAGCCGATACTTCCCGGCGCGCAAGACGGACAGGAACCGCTCGAACTCAGGCCGAACGACGTCTTCCCGCCACGCTGAGACGCCGTCATCGGCCCATGCCCCGGCGATCCAGTATTCGCCGGTCAGGGCGGCGTACTTCTGCCCTCGGGCGAACTGATCCGGGATACGGGCATCCTTGTCGAGATCGGACATCCGTCCGTACCACAGGGCGGGGTCGGCATCGGGCCATTGGGGCAAGGGGCTCAACGGCGGAAATTCCATACCATGATGCTACGACGTTTTAAACACCTATCTGATCCCGTTCGGCGGACTGCTCCTGTTCGCCGGACGGCTGGGCGACCTGGTCGGCGCCAAGCGGATGTTCCTCGCCGGAATCGCGCTGTTCACGCCGGCCTCCCTCGTCTGCGGCCTGGCCCAGAACCCGGAGACGCTGGTCGCCGCCCGTTTCGTTCAGGGGGTGGGGGGTGCGCTGGCGGCGGCTGTCGTGCTCGGTCTGGTCGTCTCCACCTTCCCCAACGCGATCGAGCAGGCCAAGGCGATCGGCCTGTACGCGTTCGTCTCCTCCGCCGGTGCCGCCCTGGGGCTGCTGCTCGGGGCCTGGATCACCGAGGCGCTGAGCTGGCACTGGACCTTCTTCATCAACGTTCCGTTGGGCCTGCTGGTCCTGCCGCTCGGCGCGCGGCTGGTGGACGACGAACGAGTGGTGCTCGACGACCGCAGCATCGACGTCCCGGGCGTCCTGCTGATCACGAGCGGACTGATGCTCACGGTCTACACGATCGTGCGCTTCGCCGACGGCGCGACACCGCTGACCTGGGCGCTGGTGGGGATCAGCGCAGCCCTGCTGGCGGCCTTCGTCGTGCGGCAGCGGACGGCCCGCAATCCGCTCGTCCCGTTGTCGATCTTCCGGGCGCGGAACGTCGCCTGGGCCAACATGGTGCAGGCGCTGATGATCGCCGGCATGGGCGGCATGTTCTTCCTCGGGACCCTATACCTGCGCCAGGTGCTGGGGCTCAGCGCCATGGAGGTCGGGCTGGCCTTCCTGCCCACCGCCCTCATGGTGGCCGTGATCTCCCTCAAGGCGACGCCGCGACTGATGGAGAAGATCGACCCCAAGACCGTGCTGGTGCCCGGCCTCCTGCTCATCACCGCGGGCCTCGCCCTGCTGGCCGTTGCTCCGGCGGACGGTGACTACTGGCGCGACGTCCTGCCCGCCATGGTGCTTCTGGGCGCCGGCGCCGGCCTCGGGTACCCGTCCTCCCTGACCATGGTGATGGCCGATGCCACCGCCGCCGACCGGGGACTGCGCTCCGGGCTTGTCAACACCACCCAGCAGGTCGGACCGGCGATCGGCCTGGCCGTCCTGGCGACCGTGGCCGCCGACCGCACCACGACGCTCGTCTCGCGGGGGAGCACGCACGCCGAGGCCCTGACCGGCGGATATCACCTGGCCTTCTGGATCGGGAGCGGGGCCAGCCTGGTCGCGCTGGTGCTGACGGTGCTGTTCCTCAGGCCGGCGGTGCCGACGAGCGTACCGAAGACCCTCGACCGGGCCCGGGCCTCGCAGCGTCTGACCCAGGACCACACCGGCCTGTCCGACCCGGATTTCCTGGCTCTGGGCCTGGGCGGAACCAACATGATGGCCATGCTCTGGTCGGTGGCCATGGGCAGGCGTGCAGTGGGAGTGGAACTGCGCGGCTCGCCCTACGTGTCGGTGATGCGCTGGACGATGCGCGAGGAGATCTACCACCACCTCGCGATGATCGATTCGATGATGCTGGAGCGGTACGGCGAGGATCTGCTGCCGCGCCTCGGCGACGGCCGGCCGTTCAGACTGGCCGACTGCTTCTTCTCCCGGCACACCAGGGCAGGATCCGTGCGGGGCGACGAGGTGGTGACCGGCTTCGAGTCGGACGCGCACATCGGCGGTCTCGCCCGGCACTACGAGACCATCGACGACCGCTACCGGGAGGGCCGGGCGCATCGTGAGATCAACGTCCTCGACCCCCTGGAGGGCCCGGAGGGGCTCGACCCCGCGGCGTTGGAGCACGACCTCTCGGACGTGCTGGGCAGCCAGTCGATGTTCCAGGTCGGGGCCGAGGAACTGCTCGTCATGCTCCGCCGGTACCTGGAGGGGCTGGAACAGATCGACCGGGACCGGGGCGAAGCCCTGCCGCGGGTGCGCGTCCTGCCCTACCACCGGGTCGCCACGTCGGAGTCCTCCGACCGCGAGCGCCGGTGGCTGCCCTCGGCGCTGCGCCGGACCCCGGTCGCGGAACGGGGCTTCGAGCGCACGGCGGACGGCCGGGTGCGGGTCCGGGTCGAGGCCGTGCGCGAGCTGGACTACCGGGGTGCCTTCCGCCGTGTGCGGGTGCCGTACAGCGAGACGGTCGACCTCGGCACCCCCGGGCTGATCATGATTGCCGAGGGGCTGGACAGCCCGGACGCGGCCCGGCTGGGATTCCGTCAGGAGACGGTGTGCGTGGACCGGGGCGACGGGCGGGGCCCTGTGCCGGCCGAGGCCGACTTCCTGGTCGGCAACGTCGACATCTACCTCGCCGACCGGATCCGTGTCCGTCGCGCGTCGGAGTTCGACCAGGCGGGCAACGAGTACTGGGTCCACCAGCGGTGCGTGGGGCACGAGGAGGACGCGCAGATCGGCTGGACGATGCTGGAGGTCCCGCCGTACAAGACGTTCGACCCGATCCAGGCCGGCCTGGTCCCGGCCGGGACGCCGAAGGACTCCAAGCCCTACTTCGCCGGGCATCAGTTCCTGCTCCGGCGCTACTTCCTGGACCAGACGGCACAGCTGACGGAGATCCCACGCCGGGCCATCGAGTACAACCAGCTCTCCTACGGCCCCAAGCTCTTCACCGTGACGGAGCGGATCGGGCTCGACGCCCTGGTGGCCGCGAACGCGGTCGTGGCCGGTGACTCCTTCGGCAACTCCCACCACCTGACCAGCGGCGGCATCAACACCGGCATGCTCGGTCACGGCCTGCGGGTGCTGCGTTACTGGCAGGCCAGGGAGTCCGGTAGCAGCGCCAGCGACGCGGCGCGTGACCTGGCCGACGGGATCAGGGCGGACACCCGGGCGCTGATCGACCTGTGCGAGCAGGACTTCCGAGCGGCGCCGCCCGCGGCGCCCCCGAGGAAGCAGCAGCGACTGCTGGCGGGAGCCACCCGTCAGCGGCGTTCGATCTTCCCGCAGCGCTACCCGGACGAGTGGAGCCGCATCCAGCTCCGCACCGGCAAGATCTTCGCCTACAACCTGCCCATGCTCGATCCCGAGCACCCCGACACCCGCGAGGCCCAGCCGGTCGGCGCCATGTCGGGTGCCCCGCCGTCCGCCAGCGAGCGGAAGGACCCGCTCGGCGCGGCTCGGGCATGAGGCGAGGCATGGTCCCACCGGGCTACGGACCGGCTCCCACCCCGCAGGAGCTGGCGGACGAGTACGACATCTGCGTGGTGGGCAGCGGGGCGGCGGGTTCGGTCGTCGCCTGGCTGCTCGCCCGGGCCGGGCTGTCGGTGGCCGTGGTGGAGCAGGGTGGGTTCGTCACGGACGAGGACAGCTACGACGACGTGCTGGCCGCGGGGGAGTCCGCCTGGGTGCGGCAGGAGAACGGCACCTGGGCCAAGGTGGGCTCACCCTGGACGACCTGCAACGTGGGTGGCGGCACGCTNTTCTTCGGGGGGGTCCTGTTCCGCCACCGCCCGCTCGACTTCGACCCGGAGACCGTTCTGGGCCGGGCCGACCTGCCGCTGCGCTGGCCGCTTGAGCCGGCGGAGCTGACGGACTACTACGACGCCGTCGAGGATCTGATCGGCGTCGCGGGTGTCGCGGACGGCGACCCCAGCCTGCCGGTCCGGTCCAGGCCGTATCCGCTGCCCCCGGTGGCCACCACGGCGGAGGGGCGGCGGCTGACGGAGGCCGCGAGGTCCATGGGCTGGGCACCGTTTCCCACCCCCCTGGGCGTCAACAGCATCGAGTACCGCGGTCGCCCGGTGTGCGCCGCGGATGCCCCCTGCATCTCACGGCGCTGCCCGATCCACGCCAAGGGGGACGCGCTGGACCGCTTCCTGCGGCCGGCGATGGCCGCGGGCGCACGCCTGTTCACCGGGCTGAAGGCGGAGGCCCTGCTCGGGGACGCGCGTCGCGACGCCACCGCGTTGCGGTGCGTCCGGATGCCGGACGGCGAGCGCGTCGTCCTGCGGGCCCGGCACTTCGTGCTGTGCGCGAACGCCGTGCAGACTGCCGCGCTGCTGCTGCGTTCGACCACCGTGCGGCATCCGGCCGGGCTGGGCAACTCACACGACATGGTCGGCCGGGGGCTCTGCTTCAAGATCGGTGAATATCTGGTCGGGTACTGCCACGAGCCGACCTCGGCGCCCGCCCGCAGCCGGCTGATGGGCCTGGGACCCATCTCCACCTGCTGCGTGACCGACCTCTACCAGGACCCGGCGGCGCCGGGCGGGCTGGGTGGCCTGCTCTACGAGAACCGGCCCGAGCGGACCTACCGGTTACGGGACACCGAACACCTGCTGCGGATCGAGGCGCTGGTACCGGACGAACCCCAACCGGGCAACCGGGTCCGGCTGGGGCCGGGGACCGACGCCCACGGCGTGCCCGACGTCCTGATGGACTACCAGGCCCATCCGCGCGACCTCGCCCGCTCCGAGTACATGCTCGGGCAGGGCGAGGCGCTGCTGCGGGCCGCCGGCTGCGACGTCATCGTGCGGGAGGCGTCCGGGTGGGCGCTCGGCAGCGGGCACCTGCACGGCACCTGCCGCATGGGTGAGGACCCGGCCACCAGCGTGACCGGGCCCGACGGCCGCCTGCACGACGCGGACAACGTCTTCGNAGCCGACGGCGGCCTGTTGCCGTTCCCCGGCGGGGTCAATCCGACGCTGACCATCCAGGCGCTCGCGCTACGGGTGGCCCATCGGCTCCTCGCGGAGCGCTACGCCACCGGTCGCGTCCCGATCGGGGAACTGGTCGGGCCGAGCGTGACCGCGGCGAACCGGTCGCCGAGGTAGTCCGCCACCTGCTCCAGACGGGCGACCTGGTACGGATGCCGCCGGGCGCCGACCACCACCGTGCGGGGGGAACAGCCGAGTCGGTCCGGGAGATCCCGGTACACCCGGTGCACCAGATGTCCCGACCGTCCCTCCGCCTCGGTCAGCGGAAACCGCAGCACGCCGACGGCGTCCAGCCCGCCGTCCTGCACCGACCAGGCCAGTACCCCGGCGAGCAGGACGTCGATCCAGTAGCGCTGGAAGGTCCGCCGTAACAGCGGCACGTGCGATCCCCACCGGGCCGCCAGTACCGTGGTGTCGCCGTGCACCNCCTCCTCGCCGNCCCGCACGTGGGTCCGCCCGCCGTGGGCCTGGAAGAGATAGGCGTAACGGGCGGCCAGGTCACTTTGCAGGCCGGCCAGGTAGAGGGTGTCCCCGTGCCGGACGCCGTAGCAGTAGCCGAGGAAGCCGTCCCGGCCGGCGTCCATGAAGTTCCAGTCGGCGGCCTCCAGCATCCCCCGGGGCAGCAGCCCCGGGGGGTCGAGGAAGCAGCGCAGCGTCACCGGGCTGCCGAAGCGGGGAAAGCGCCCGCCCACGATGTCGTCGCACNCCCCCGCCATGCCGACGACGGCGTAGCCGGTGCGCCGGTAGCCGAAGCGGACCGGCTCCTGCAGCGGGGCGGTGTCGTTGAACGAGTACAGCAGTCGTCCGAGCGGGACAGCCAGGCGGGCAGCGATCTCCTCGCGGTCCGTCGGATCGTCCAGCCACCGCGCCAGCAGCGCCTGCCGTGCGCCCAGCCACGGGTTGCGCGCGACGAACCGGCCGAGGAAGTCCTCGTCCGGGGGATGGATGAACGCGCTCATCCGCGGCTGTGGGCGAGGACGAGCCGGTAGACGTCGAGCAGGCGGCGCGTGACCGACTCCTGGTCGAACTGGCGCGCCCGGTGCGCCCCGGCCGCACCGAGCCGGGCGCACCGCTGCGGCGAGTCGAGCAGCTCCGCGACCGCCTCGGCCAGGGCCGGGGGATCGCAGGGAGGCACGATGATGCCGGCCATGCCGTGGCCGACCACGGTCGGCAGTCCGCCGACGTCGGTCACCACGACCGGCCTGCCGGCCGCCATGGCCTCGATGACCGTGCCACCCATCTCCTCGTGCCGGGACGGGATGACGACCACGGCCGCCTCCCGGACGACGTCGGGGAGGCGGGAGCGATCCAGATGACCCGGCAGTTCGATGCGATCGGCGATGCCGAGCCGGCGTGCGCGGGCCCGGCAGCGTTCCAGCTCGTTGCCGTCGCCGCACATCACGAAGCGGGCCGGGACGCCCTTGGCGACGATCAGGGCCGCGGCGTCGACGAAGTCGGCCCATCCCTTCTCCGGAGCGAACCGGCCGCAGTACAGCACGACCGGCGGTTCCGAGGGCGGTTCGGACGGCGCTTCGGCCCCCGGGCGCTGGAAGTCGGCCAGGTGAACGCCGTCGGTGACCACGTGCACCCGGTCCGGCCCGGTCAGGCCGCGCTCCAGGTAGGCCCGCCGGACCCGGTCGGTGAGCACCACCACCGCGTCGGCCCGCCGGACGGCGTGCCGTTCGAAGAACCGGGCCGGGCCGATCAGCACCCAGCCGAGGGGCGTCTCCGGATGGAAGGTCGCGATGGCGCTGCAGTGCACGGTGAGCACCAGCGGCCGCCCCAGGAGCAGCCTGGCCAGCACGGCGAACAGGAAGGTCCAGGGCAGCTCGCTGCAGTGGACGTGGATCAGGGAGTACTGGCGACGAGTCCCGCGCAGTCGCTTGCCGACGCAGGCGACGACGACGGCGAGTCCCCAGGAGACGAGTAACCCGATGTAGCCCTTGGAACGGGTGGGAATCGGCGCCACCGGCAGGGTGAGCAGTTCCAGCCGGGTGCGCGGGTCGAGCATCAGCGAGCGGGGCATCCCCGGCCGGCGGGGCAGCAGCACGGACTGGCGCACGCCGAGCGCCGACATCTGCTCGGTGGTCTGCATGATCTGGACCTGCATGCCGCCGATCGGCTCGTACTGCAGCTCCCGATGGGTGAGCTCCCGGTCGGCGAGGAAGTAGTAGGGCGTCAGCCGCAGAACGTGCGGCGGACTCCCACCGTCGGGTCCGGCCGCTGCCTGCCGGGGCCCGGTCGTCCGGGTGGTCACTCAGAGGTCCGGGTGGCGGTCGCGCACCTTGGCCAGAGCGGCCACGATGTCGTCCGCGTCGGTCGAGTCCCCGAGCAGCGCCGAGTGATGGAACAGGAGGGTGGTCTCGCAGTAGCGGCGCGCGCCGCCGAAGTCACGGGAGAACGCCCGGTCGCGGGCGGCCTCGGTCCAGGCGGCCGCGAAGCGGCGCTTGGTGTGCGGGCGCAGCATCACGCTGCGGTGCAGGGGAGCGTCCGGTGGATACCAGGTCATGCCCAGCTCGGCCGTCAGGGCCTGGGCCACCCGGTCCAGCGGCACCGCGCCGAAGGTTCCCGCGGGGAAACGGACCCCGTACTCGTAGATCGAACGCAGTTGTACCTGCTCGGGCACGGGGATGGGGCCGAACCCCCCGAGCCGGGCCAGCCCCTGCTCGAGGTCGGCGGCGGTCTTCGCCCGGTGCCGGTGCTGGTCCTGCAACCGGGGAAGCTGGTCGAGCAGGAGGGCGGCCGTCAGCTCCGACATGCAGTAGTTCGCCCCCATCACCTCGCCGTCCTCGACCAGTTCGAGGGTGCCGGCCACCGGGGGGCCGGGGTGATAGCGGCGCGAGTCGGCCCGCAGCTGCTGGGCGCGCCGGTACAGCCGCTCGTCGGCGGTGATGACGGCGCCGCCCTCGCCGCCGGCCAGGACCTTTCCGTTCTGGAAGCTGAACGCTCCGATCGCCCCGAAGGAGCCGACGGCCCGGTCCCCCCAGCGCGCACCGTGCGCCTGCGCACAGTCCTCGATCAGGTGGATGCCGGCGTCCTCGGTCAGGGCGGTGATGGCGGGCAGGTCGGCGACCGTCGCGGCCAGGTGGACGACGATCACCGCCTTCGTCCGGGGGCCCATGGCGTCCCGAATGCTCTGCGCGGTCAGGCAGCCGGTCTCGGGGTCGCTGTCGGCGAGCACGGGCAGCGCCCCCACCCGCAGCACGGCCGTCACCGGGGCGACCCAGGTCAGCGTGGGCACCACGACCTCGTCGCCGGGACCGATGTCCAACGCCTCCAGCGCCACCACGAGGGCGCTGGACCCGTGGTCGACACTCACCCCGTAGGGAACGTCGCTGTAGGCGGCGAAGGCCTCGGCGAACCGCCGCTCACAGGCGTGGGTGCCGTCGCTGGCCCAGCTCACCGCCCACCGGCGGGATCGCAGCGCGTCGAGCAGAGCCTGTTCGCTGGCCGCGTCGTACTGGGGCCACTTCGGCCAGGGACGGTCCCGCCGGACCGGCGTACCACCGAGAAGGGCCAGTTCACTCATGCCGTTACCCCCTGCTCCTGGCTGGTGGCGCCGGCCGTCCGGTCGCCGCCGACGTGGAAGAAGAGGCGCAACGGTGCCGGTCCGTCGCGCTCGAGCACACTGCGGTACGAGGTCAGCGGGACCGGGTCGCCGGTCAGGGGACCCAGGCGGACCTCGCCGGCAACGACCTTGGCCAGGGCGGTGCGCAGCTGCCCCTGACCGGACAGCACACCCTGCACGGTCAGTTCGCGCAGCATCACCGTGCTCGGTTCGACGGTGACCGCCTCGGCTCCCGAGTAGCCCACGAGCACGTAGACGCCGCCGACCGCGGTCGCCGTCAGGCCACGGGGGAACACGCCGGCCGCTCCGGTGGCGTCGAAGACAACCTCCGGCAGGTCCGGGTGCCAGCCCTCGATACCCGGGTCGGCGTCGACGCCGAGGTCGGCGGCGATCCGCCGGCGGGACTGCAGGGGATCGGCCACCCGTACCCGGGACGCCCCGGCGCCGCGGGCCAGCTGGGCGACGAGCAGGCCGATCGTTCCGGCGCCGATCACGCCGACCGACCGGCCGGACACCGCCCCGGCCCGTTCCACGGCGTGCAGGGCCACGCCGAGCGGCTCCAGCAGGCAGGCCTGGGGGCCCGGGACCTGTGGCGGCAGCGCGACCAGGTTGGCGGCGGGGATGGTGAACAGCTGGGCGAAGGCACCCGGGCGGGTGAAGCCCACCTCGTCGATGTCGGTGCACAGGTTCGGCCGTCCCGCGAGGCAGGCGGGGCACCGGCCGCAGAGCCGGAAGTTGTCGCCCACCACCGCCCGGCCCACCAGCTCGGGGCGGTCGGGGGCCGCCAGCACCGTGCCGGACCACTCGTGCCCGGGAATCACCGGGTACTCGGCGTCGTGCAGGGTCCCGTCCAGCAACCGCAGGTCGGTACCGCACATGGCGGCGAAGTCGGTCGCGACCAGGGCCTCGCCCGGACCGGGCTCGGGCCGGGGACGCCGCTCCAGGCCGTGGTCACGGTGCCCCCGGACCACCAGGGCCAGCATGTCGTCATCGGTCATGATCATGCGTCCGGATTCGGGCTGTCGCCCAGCCGGTGGACGAAGAACGCGCGACCGTGCCATCCATAGCGCAGGAACTCGCTGTAGTCGTAGAACCCGTCGGTGCGGGCGAAACACTCGCGCATGGCCCGTCGCATTCCGAACCGGGGATTCGCGCGGTTGCAGTTGTAGTCGTCCATCAGCAGCACCGCACCGTCGGGCATCAACCGGTGGGTCAACAGGTGGTCGAGCACCTGGGACGTGGACGCGTAGAGGTCGCAGTCCAGGTTGGCGATGGCCACCGGGCGGGTGATGGGTGTGGACAGCAACGTCTCCTCGTACATCCCGCGCACGACGGTCCAGTCCCGGTCGCCGAAACGGGCGGTGAACTCCCGGCGCAGCATCTCCTCGGTGCCGGGTGGGGCCGCGTCCTCCGATTCGCGCCAGTAACCGGTGTCGGCGACCTCGTAGGAGGCGACGTCCACCGGATCGACGCTCTTGGGGAAGCCCGCGAAGGAGTCGTACAGGTACAGATTCCGGGGATGCAGGACGTCGTAGAATTCGTGCATGGCGTTGAACTCCACGAGGAGATCGGCCAGGAGCAGCGAGCTGAATCCCTGGAAGCAGCCGAACTCCGCCACCGCACCGGGGATGTGGCACCCGTAGACGTACTCGAAGGTGGCTCGGAAGGCCTCGCCGTAGATTCTCCGAGCACGATCCTGGTCGTGGTAGGTGGCGTTTTCTATACGGTCGGGCGTTGGCATGTGTTCCACCTCGTCAGATCGCTCACCGGGCCACCGCGTCGTACAGGGTCGGGTCCACGTCGATGTCCATGTTCAACTCGCAGCAGCGGTAGCAGATCGGCTGCAGCCCCTGCCGGAGGGTCTCCCGCATCCGGGTGTAGGTCTCGCCGTGGAACACCTCCCGCAGGGATCCGTCCCGCAGCGACCCCATGACCGTGTCGGCGAACGTGGTGCAGCTCACGACCTGGCCGTTGGGAAGCACCGTGGTCTGGGCCCAGAGCTTCACACAGGTCCGCTCCCGGACGGTCTGGTGCCACCGGGGGGTGAAGAACCTGCTCTTGTCCTCGTTGCTGTAGCGGACGGGGGGGACCAGGACCGACACCGAGTCGGAGGTGTTCATCGCCTCGTCGAGCAGGTCGCGCAGCCGCTGCGGATCGAGGTCGGCGTGCTGGTGTTCGTTGCAGTACCCGGCCCAGGACAGGAAGGGCCGGCCGGTCACGGCCTCGAAGGCGGCCCGGGAACCCTCGCCCTCCGTGCGGGTGAAGAAGCTCGACAGGCCCACCGTGATCTCGGACAGGCCCAGCCGTTCGGTGAGCCGGACCATCTCGGGCAGGTGGGTGTAGTTCATGCCGGTAACCACGAAGTTGATCGCGACCTTCGGCCCCCGGCCGGCGCGCCGCGTCTCCTCCTGCAGGGCGGCCAGGCCCCTCATGGCCCGCCCGAAGGCGTTGCGCCCGCGGATGGGGTCGTTGACCTCGGGAGAGGGGCCGTCGACGGACAGGTAGACGTCGTCGATGCCGCTGGCCACGATGCCGGCCGCATGCCGGTCGAGCAGCGTGCCGTTCGTGCTCATGTCCAGGTTGCAGGACGGCAGCCGTTCCTTGGCGATCCGCATCAGCTCGACCGCGTGATCGTGCATGAGCGGCTCGCCGCCCATCATGGTCAGGTAGGTCGTCTCCGGGGTGCCGGTGTCCGCGGCGAGCTCGTCGACCAGCGCGGTCCACATCTCGAGGCTCATCTGGTCGCGGCGGACGTCCGCCAGCCAGCCGCTCTCGGCGGCCGAGTCCCCGTACATCCAGCACTCACGACAGGTCAGGTTGCACGACCAGTTCACGAACACCGTCACGTACCGGGGCATGGTCCTGACCACCGGGGTCAGTGGAATCATCGCTGGGCTCCGAATCTCGTGTCCGACAGGTCCGCTCGACCGAGCAGGTTGGCCAGGGCCTCGGTCGCCCATGGTTCGTCGGTGCGCAGCCGCTCNCCGCCTTCCGCCGCGAGGTACCGGTGCAGGACGGGCAGGTGCTCGCCGGGCAGCTGGGAGGGGTAGTACAGCNCCCCGCGCTCGATGGCCCGCCGGTACGGACCGGCCGCCACGAGGGTCCCGGCCCGCGTCGGCGCCGGGCCGGTCGCCGCGGCGTAGGGCAGGTCGGCGTACCAGACCACCGAGGGTTCCGGGACGAGGCAGGGGGCCACCGCGTCCACCGCCCGGCGGACCACCTCGTGATCGACATGGCCGCCGACGGCCATCGGGGCCAGCAGGAACCGCGGCCGCACGGCGGCCGCCAGCGCGGCCAGCCCGTCGGCCACCCGGCGGACCAGCCCGGGGTCGGCGGCAGCACCCATCTCCGTGTCGTCCGTGTACCCGCGCAGGCTGGCGTCCGGTAGCCGCAACGACACCAGGGCGGCGCCGGCATGCCGGTCGGCCCACGCCGCGTCCTCGGCCGTACGCAGCGCGGTGACCGAGGCGGCGTCCCCGTGCGCCGCCGACCCCGGCGCATAGCGGCTGCGCCCGAAGACGGTCACCGCGTGCAGGTCGTGTCCCGCGCCGGCCAGCGTGGCGACGGTCGCACCGACGGACCAGGCGAGGTCGTCCGGGTGCGGGGACACCAGCAGCACCGTCGACCCCATCAGATGAACTCGTCCAGGAGCCGGTAGTAGTGCTCGCGCACGGGATCGGGCTGTCGGCCGCAGCGGGCCAGCAACCGGGCCGCGTGGCCCGGACCGTAGCCCCAGCGGGTGCATTCCTCGCCGATGTTGCGCACCGCCACGGCCAGGTCCAGCCACACGTCGGCGACACCGCAGCGGCCGACGTCGAGCAGCGCGGTCGGGGCCAGGGTGTCCGGGTCGAGCAGCACGTTGTCCAGGCAGAGATCGCCGTGACAGACCACGAGCTGCTCCTGCTCCGGTGCCGGGGTGGCGTCGAGTTCCCGCTGCAGGTCCTGCGCACTCCAGCCGCGGTGGCGTGGTTCCAGGTCGGCCAGGTCGACGGTGCCCGTCCGCACGGCGTGCCGGGCGGCCGGGAGGGTGATCCGCAGGGTGCGGTCGAAGGGACACCGGGCGGCGGGCAGGCCGTGCAAGGCGAGGACGAGTTCGGCCNCCGCGTCGATCNCCCGGTCGAGCCGGTCCGCCGGCCAGGGTCCCGCCGCGGGGACCCCGGGCACCTCCCGGGTGACCAGCCACATGTGCGTCTCGTCGGCGCCGACGTCGACCACCTCGGGAACCGGAATCCCCTGCCGGGCCAGCCACGAGAGCCGCTCGGCCTCGGCCTCGGCCTGAAAGCGATGGTCCTCGCGCCCGCGTCGCGGCGCCGACTTCAGGTAGTGCCCGTCGAGCCGGTACACCCGGGTGCCGTAGGAGCGGGTCACGACGTGTGCCCAGGCCCGGTCCGGGCCGGGTCCCGGTGCCGCGACGGGTCGGGACGGAGCCTCAACCACAGGACGGATCCAGCCGGCGGGCCAGGGCCGGGTCCCGCTCCACCACCGCCTGCACGGTCTGTTCGATGCGCTGCCGGACCACCTCGTCGTCGAGCTCACCGCCGAACGCCTCGGCACGGAACTGGGCCAGGCGTTCCGGCGACAGCGCGTCCGCCTCGAAGGTGTGCCGTTCGGCGACCTCGCGGGCGCCCTTCTCGAAGGCGGCCAGGGCATGATCCACGTCGGCGTCGGTGAAGGCGGTGGTGACCATGTGGGTCCCGCTGTCCTCGAAGTAGGCGCCGTGGTCGAAGGCGGCCCGGTAGACGTCCCACGAGATCTGCTCGGAGGGCATCACGACGTCGAACATCATCGGCGGGCCGGCGACCACGGCCGGGATACCGACCGCGGCGAGGACGTCGCGCATCCCGTCGCGCAGGACCCCGCCCAGCCGTTCGGCGTTGGCATGGGCCTGCGTGCCGTCGATCTCGTCCAGCACCGCCAGGGCGGCGGCCATCGGCGGTACCTCACGGGTGTACGTGCCCGCGACCCCNGCGGNGTCGTAGGCGTCGATCACGTCCCGCCGGCCCACCACCGACGAGATCGAGTGCCCGTTGCCCAGGCCCTTGCTCATGGTGATGAGATCCGCCGGGACGTTCCCGGTCCCGTTCAGCCCCCGCACCCCCCACCGGAAGGCGGTGATCACCTCGTCGATGATGAACAGGACGCCCTTGCTGGCACACAGCCGCGACAGGCCGCGGTAGTACTCCTCGTCGAACCAGGCCGGCTCCGGTGTGACGATCACCGCGGCCACGTCGTCGCCGAACGCGTCCAGCATCCGGGCCAGGGCGTGCCTGCTGTAGCCGAAGCAGCCGATCCGGTTGCCCGCGTCATAGCCGATGCGCAGGTAGGACAGGTGCCAGTCGTGCCAGCCGTGATAGCCGGAGGTGAGGATGACGTCGCGTCCGGACGCGGCCCGCGCCAGGCGGATGGCCGCCGTGGTCGCCTCCGACCCGGTCTTGCTGAACACGGCCTTCTCCCCGGCCGGGTAGCGCTCGCACAGTCGCTCGGCCAGCTCGATGCGGGGCAGCGAGAGGGTGCTCGCGAAGACGGTGCCGTGCTCGGCGATGCAACGGGTGATCGACTCCACCACCCGCGGATGGCGGTTGCCCAGCAGGAGGGCACCGCTGGCGGCCGTGACGTCGAGGATCCGCCGACCTTCGACGTCCTCCATCCAGGAACCTTGGGCCGAGACGAAGACCGAGGGAAACCGGGTGCCGATGTCGTAGTCCTCCGCGGCGGTGCACCGCCGGGCCCGCTGGATCGTCTCCTGGTTGGTCAGCGCAGTCACCCGAGAACCTCCATGTTCGNTGTCAGCGCCGTTTCCAGTTCGGTGAGCACGGTGGCCGCCACCGCGGCGCCGACCGGATCGGCCAAGGTCGTGCTGATGGTGAAAGCACAGGGGGAACCGGTCCCGGCGTTCTGACGCCCACCGTGCGCGACACCCGTGTGGAGGGTGACGGCCGCGGCGATGACGTCCCCGGTGAAGGTGCAGGAGTCCGCCGGTAGCCGGGCCGGGTCCAGGCGCTGCATGCTGTGGAAGCACCCGTCGGGATGCACGCGCACGGTCTGCCGGTCGACCGCCACCGGCACCGCCGGGACCTCGAGCTCGCCGTGCGGGCCGAACAGGTCACCGCTGTGCTGGACCAGCCGTTCCAGGGCCTGCTCGGTGGTCGCCGCGGCTCCCCGGCGGCGCGCGTGCGCCCCCTCCAGGAGATAGCCGGTCCACTGGGCCATCGCCTGGGTGACCACACAGGCCCAGTACAGCTCGGCCGGGCTGAGCCGGTCCGAACCGATGGCGAAGTTGAACTGGTCGTACAGCGCCAGTTCGGTGGTGGGGGTGATCAGTCCGGTGCGCAGGCAGCGCTCGAAGTCGGGGGAGCCGGGGATCGGGTAGAAGGGGTTGGTCCAGAAACGCACCCCGGCGAGCATGAGGTTGACCGAGTCGCGGGCGAGCTCGCTGCACTCCTGGCCGAGCAGGCCGACGATCAGCGAGGCGCCGACGTCCACCCCCTGTTCCCGGAACAGGGCCGCACCGTCGTTGACCTTCTGCAGCGAGGTGAAACCCTTGCGGATGCGGCGCAGGCGGACGGGGTCNGTGGTCTCCAGGCCCAGGAACAGGCTGCGGAACCCGGCCGACACCATGTCGTCCACCAGGGAGCCGTCCAGGTCGACCACGGTCATCCCGTTGGGCAGGTGCAGTTCGACGTCCAGCCCACGGCGGGTGATCTCGCGGCAGATCTCGCGCACCCTGGGCACGTCGAAGGTGAAGTTGTCGTCCTCGACGAAGAACCGGCGGATGCCGTGGTCGGTCACGTAGTGCTCGATCTCGTCGGCGACGTTGTGCGGGCTGCGGGCCCGGAACTTCCTGCCCACGGTGGCGTGCACCGTGCAGAAGGAGCACGAGAAGGGGCAGCCGCGACTGGTGATCAGCGTCGCGGTGGAGTCGTAGCTGCTCATCTCGAGCAGGTTGACCGCCGGCAGGGGCAGGCCGTCCAGATCGGTGAGGAACTCGGTACGCGGCTGCACGTGGACGCCAGGGCCGCCCGGCGGACACCCGCACAGGCCGGTGCCGCAGCGGTAGGCCACGCCGGCCAGCCCGGTCAGGGGCGCTCCGTCCAGCAGGGCCTGCACGATCTCGACCACGTTCGACTCGGCCTCGCCCAGCACCAGCGCGTCGAAGGCGGGCTCGGTCATGGCGTGCTGGAAGGCGACCGTGGGGTGCTGACCGCCGAGCACGACCCGGGCGTGCGGCAGGATCCGCCTGGCGAGCCGACCGAGTTCGTAGGCCGGCTCGTAGTACGGGGTGAACATGCAGGACACGCCGACCAGGTCGTAGCCGCGGCGTAGCTGCTGCTCCAGCCGGTCCCAGCGCGCGCCCCAGTGGACCAGGTGCCCCCAGCGCGGATGTGCGGCGACCTTGGCACGGTCGGCCGCCGTGTAGTCGGCCGGGTCGACCACGTGGTTGTCCTCGGTGTTGGCCAGCGCGTCGAAGATGTCGACCTGCATGCCCGCCGCACGCAGGCGGGACGCCAGGTAGGCCAGGCCGATCGGCATGTGTCGACCGATCTCGATCATGCAGGCCCGGATCGGCGGTTTNATCAGAAGTATCCGAGGGGCCCCCTCGGCGGGCGTCCAGGTCATGGTTACCGATCCTCGGCGGGCGTCGCGGCGTTCTCATGGGCCGCGTAGTACGACAGCAACAGTTCGTGGATGTCCTCGTCGGCGAAGAAGAGCATCTCCGGGGGCGGCACGAACGCCGAGTCGATGCGGTCCAGCATGGTGGTGAAGGCGGAGCGGAAATGCTCCTCGATCATCGGAGGCCAGTCCTCCATGATCTTCCAGTCGTGCTCGTAGGCGGTCCCCATGGTGTGCAGGACGGCGGTCGCCAGGCACTCGTCCCGGGTCATCGCCTGGATCGGTGGCCGGATCGGGGTGAAGACGGACAGGTCCATCCCCACGGCGCCCGGGCCGTCGAGGATCAGGTCCGCCATGTGGGTGGCCAGTAGCGGTGACTGGTGCAGCCCGTCCCGGTAGGTCCCCGTCATGAGCCACAGCCCGGCCAGACCGGTCGAACCGAGCAGCGGGAAACCGTCGAGCGGGATGGGCCGGTTGCCGATCAGGGTGCGCTCGACCCAGCCGGCGTTCAGGTCGGCGCGCAACTGCCGGGTGCCACCGAGGAGCAGGTTGAGCTCGCCGATGGCGGCGGAGGTGCCGGGGTGCCGTTCGACCTCGTTGGTGGCCCCCAGGTAGATCAGGCCGTCGCCGCGCGGGACCACGTGCAGACCGCAGGCGAAGGCCCGGTTGGGCGTGCGGATCACCCCGGTGGGGATCGCCCCGGTGACGGTGCGGACCATCAGGGCGACCCCCCGTCCGGCGACCACCGGCGGGATCAGGGCGCGGACGTCCGGCGGCAGGCAGTCCAGCAGCCCGGTGGTGTGTGCCCCGGCGGCGAGCACCACCTGTCCGGCCGCCACGCTCCGCCCGGAGGCGAGCCTGACTCCGGTGGCCCGGCCGGCGGAGACGACCACCTCGGTGACGAGGTCGTCGATCAGCGTGCCGCCGCGGCGCCGGATCGCCGTCTCCAGAGCGGTCAGCAGGGCCGGGCTGTCGACGGCGTGCTCGCCGGGGATGTGCATCGCCCGCAGGGGACGGGAGGTGGGGACCGGATCGAGCCAGTCGAGCGAGGCCGGATCCNCCTCNNNGTNGGGCTCNTTGTNCTCCTCCAGCGCGGTCCGGATCGCCTCGTACCCGCCGGTGTCGATGTCGTGGACACCGATCGTGTTCAGGATGACGGTGGTGCCGTGCGCGGTCCGGATCGCGGTCTCGTCGGACTCCTCCAGCAGGGCCTGTTCCCAGTCCGTCCACAGGGCTGTGGCGCGGAAGTCCATCTCCAGCTTGAGCCGGCCGACCTCACTGCGCAGGAGCTGCGGGGTGACCTCCCCGAAGCACCCGTTCATGGCGCCGGCAGCCGCCGACGCGGCCCACGGCCGTGCGGACTCGCCGACCACCGCGACCCTGAGGCTCCGACGGGCGAGCACCAGTCCCAGTGACATGCCGACCGAACCGTTACCGACGACGACGACATCACACGTAGCCGACGGATCGCCCATGACTTCTGCTCCTCTCGCGCAACACTTCTCACCAGTCCGTACCGGTCGGGTCCCGGCGGGGGATCATGTGGGCCGCGGCTATGCTGACCGGTGGCGACCGGGAGCCGGCGTAGGGAGAACAGTGGCGGTCCGTGACGGTGGCGGTTCGGCCCCTGTGGGCTCGCAGGAGCAGGCAGTGGACCGGGNGCGGGAGACCGTGGCCCGCAGCCGCAGGTACGGGGCGGTGGCCCCCGAGACGGTGCGTCGTCTCGCCGAGCGTGCCCTGGTCGCCTCCCGGGGGGACGAGCCGGAGGCGGTGAAGCGCACCAAGCGGTCGCTGCACGAGATCTACGGCGCCTACCTGCCGGAGCGGGCCCCCGGCTACCCGGGGCTGCTGCGCGACATCGGTGCGGCGGTCGGGGGCGGGGATCCGGACGCCGTCGCGGCGGCCGTGTCCCGGGCGATGCGGGNGCACGCCTCCACCCGTGAGCGGCTTCCGTACCTGCGGGAGTTCTACGCCGCGGTGTTCGGCGCCGTTCCCACGCCGGCCGTGGTGCAGGATCTGGCCTGCGGTCTGAACCCGCTGGCCTTCGGATCGATGGGCCTGCCCGCGCAGACCACCTACCTGGCCTCGGACATCGACTCCCAGCAGATGGAGTTCCTGGACCGGGCGCTGGACCTGCTGGAGGTCGAGCACCGGGTCGAGGTGGTCGACCTCGTGTCGGGTGCCGTGCCCGCGCAGCACGCCGACGTGACGCTGGTGCTGAAGACGTTGCCCCTGCTGGAGCGCCAGCGCGCCGGCGCCGGCTGGGAACTCGTCGACGCGCTGAGGTCGCCGTTCGTGGTGGTGAGCTTTCCGACCAGATCGCTGGGGCAGCGTTCGAAGGGCATGTTCCAGACGTACTCGGCCGCCTTCGAGGCGCAGGCGGCCGAGCGGGGCTGGACCTTCGACCAGGCCGAGATCGCCAACGAGCTCATCTACATCGTGCGCAGGTGACCGGCCGGGGATTTCCCGGCCCGCGGCCGGATCGACCCGGCAGGCATCGGCCCGGCAGACACGGCCCCCGGGCGGTCTCCCGGTACTCGGAACAGGTCCACCGACCATGGTCACCGGTCCTCCGGGCGACGCAGCACCATGAGGACGTCCCGCGGACCCGGGCGGGTGGGGGCGCCGCGGCGGGCGGACCACCGGGCGGCGAGCTGCCCGGGGTCGACCGTGCGCAGGAGGCTCGGGTCGAAGGCGGGAAGATCCAGGCGGTAGTCCAGCTCGTGCGTGGCACTCACCTGCACCCAGTCCAGACCGGACCCGAGCGCGGCCTGCACGTAGTCCTCGAAGAACATCCGGTTGACGGTGTCGCTGTCGAACACGTGCCAGACCAGGAGATCGATGAGGTCGGCAGGCAGTGCACTGGCCAGCAACGCCCGCAGCTCGTCCCGGGAGTAGGCGAGATGGGCCCAGGGCGGTAACAGGGTGTCGCGCCAGAAGAGCAGGTCCTGCTCCCGGTAGCGCACGTACTCGAGCTGGTGCCCGTCCACCGCACTCCAGATCGGGCCGAAGTGCGCGTACAGCAGGCCCCCGGGACGCAGGACCCGGTGGACCTCGGCGAGCACGGCGGGTACGTCCACGAACTGGAAGGCGTTGCTGGAGAACACGGCGTCCGCGCCGCCGTCGGGTACCGGCATCTGCTCGGCCGGCACGGGCAGGACACGGTACCGGTCCCGGGCGTCCCCCCGGGCCGGGCGACGGGGGTCGACGGCGACCCAGGAAGCCACGTCGCAGGCCCGTGCGTGGTGGGGGGGAAGAGACCCACCGATCTCGACCACGTCCGCTCCGGCCAGTGGTACCCGGGCGGCGAAGTCGGCGAACACCGCCTCCTCGTCCAGGGCGAGCCCCCCGATGACGCTCATCGGGCTCCCGGTGCGGTGAGCGTCGCGTGCTCCAGGGCCACCGGGCGGCGGCGGAGACGGGACTGGGTCACCGCCTCCGCGATGCGCAGCGCGGCGAGGGCGTCGTCGAGCGTGCAGGGACTGGGACCGCCGGTGCTCACCATGGTCACGAACGCCTCCATCTCGGCCCGGTACGCCGTGGCGAACCGGTCCATGAAGGACGACCAGGGCTGCGCGGCGGGTACCGGCCCGTCGGGTTCGACCGAACGCAGCGGCACCCGGGCGTCGAGGCCCACCGAGATGCTGGCGGAGGTTCCGGCCAGATCCATCCGCACGTCGTAGCCGTGCCCGTTGTAACGGGACGCCTGCAGGGTGGCCAGGGAACAGTCGTCGAGGGTCAGCAGCACCACGGTCTCGTCCACGTCGCCGACGTCACCGAAGTACTCGGCGCCGCGCCGGGCACCTGCGGCGAACGCCTCGACCACCTCGCGTCCGCTCACCCAGCGCAGGGCGTCGAAGTCGTGGATCTGGCAGTCACGATGGATGCCGCCGGACACCGCCACGTAGTCGAACGGCGGCGGCTGAGGATCCGCGGTGACCATGTGCACGCGCCGCAGCTGACCCAGGGCACCGGATCTCAGGGCCTCCCGCCCGTTGCCGAACCCGGTGTCGAACCGGCGCTGGAAGCCCACCTGCACCGGGATCCCCGAAAGCCTGACCTCGGTGGCCACGCGTTCACCGACGCTTAGCTCCCGGAAGACCGGCTTCTCGCAGAAGGTCGGAATGCCCAGGGCGCAACACCGCAGGACGATGTCGGCGTGGGTGTCGGTGGGAGAGGCGATCGCCACCGCGTCCGGGCGGAGGGCGATCAGNGCCTCGAGATCCGCCGCGACCCGGGCCCCGGCCGCGCTCGCCCCGCGGGCGGCCTGCTCCTGGTCGACGTCGGTGATGACCAGTTCGTCCACCCGGGGGTCGTCGGCCAGCGTGCGGGCGTGCACGGCGCCGATTCGGCCGGCCCCGACGAGTCCGATCCGCATGTCAGGCCACTGGCCAGGGACGCGCGGTACCGGCGACGCGGTTCCAGACGTTGATCGCCGCGATCACCCAGACCAGTTCGGCCAGCTCCACCTCGGTGAGGACCACCGAGACCTCGCCCCACATCTCGTCCGTGACCGGCCGGCGGTCCATCTGGGTGATGGCCTCGGTGAGGGTCAGCGCCGCACGTTCCTGTGCCGAGAAGTGCGGCGACTCGCGCCAGACGGGCAGGGCCAGCAGCTGCTTCTGGGTCGCGCCGGCCTCGAGGGCGGCCGGGCTGTGGGCGCCGACGCAGAAGGCGCACCCGTTGATCTGGGAGGCCCGGGTGCGGACCAGTTCCAGGAGCGAGGCCGGCAGGCTGACCTTGTCGGTGGCGGCGTCGAAAGCCTCCATGGCCGACATGATGTGGGGAGCCAGGAGGTCCACACGGAGACGAAAAGAGCTGGAGGTTAGCGTTTTCTCCGCCATCGATGAATTCCTCTCGACCAGGCGTTGAATCGGATCGCGGATTACCGGCGGGCCGGCGGTTCCCGGCGGGGTCTAGACGTGGGGACGCGCGGGAGATCACCGGGTGGAACCTGCCGGGAACCGCTGTGCTGGCATGGGACGCGCTGGCATGGGACGCGCGGGTATCGGACGCGCGGGCGATGGCGCGCTCCGCGGCCGGCACGTTCTCGTCGCGCAGCAGGTCGGCGAGGTAGTCCGTGACGCTGTGATAGGTGCGATCCGCATACCGGTGCCGGTATCCCCCGCCTTCCTGCGGATCGGCGAGCAGCAGATCGTGCGTACGTATTCGGAAGTCCCGTTGTTGATCTTTTGGGGGGACGGCCTTCGGGGCTGGGTGTGGCCTGATGGTCGTGGTGGGNGATGTTCTGCCGGTCGGGGTGGTTTGCTGCGGTGCGTGACGGTTGTCGAGTCGGGGGCGGGCGCTGCCGCGAGCGGTGAGGTTGCCGAGGGCGCGGCGCTGCTGGCGGAGAACGCCTGGCTGCGGGCCCGGGTCGCGGAGCTGTTGACGGACATCGCCGGGCTGGTCGCGCGGGAGGCGACGCGTGAGGCCGAGGTGGTGGAGCTGCGTCTCCAGCTCGAGGCGTTGCAGGCGGAGCTGGCGACGTTGCGGCGGATGCTGTTCGGCCGGTCGTCGGA
>NZ_JPHT01000025.1:68724-77479 GCF_000733325.1 Frankia sp. Allo2 | reverse complement strand
CTGACCGGCCCGATCAGCCGACCCATCCCCTGGCCAACCGGCCGACGCCACCGCCGGGCGACGACCAGTCGTGGCGCACCGTCCCGGTGCCCCGCCGGGGCGCGGACGGCTCGGTGCAGGATCCCGCCGACGGCGGCGCAGCCGGTCCGCCGCGACACCCGGCGGACGGCGGGCTCCTCGGCATGCTGCTCGGCCGGCTCCCGGCGTCCTGGCGGCGGCAGGCACCGGGCGCGCACGGAGCGCTGCCGGTCGTCCTGCTCGCTGGAATCGTCGGGCTCGTCGGGCTCGTCGCCGCGCTCATCGGGGCCGGCGGCTCCGATCCCCAGGTGGAACCGGCCGCCCCCGCCCCGTCGTTCGGCCCGGCGGCCCCCGGCGGCCCCGCGAACCAGCCGCCGGCCGGTGCTCCGCTGTGGACGCCGGGCACCCGGCCCGGCCCGGCTCGGCCCGGCCCGGCCAGCCCACCCCCGGTCGGCGACGAACAGCCGATGACACCGACGGACCCGGGCACTGCGACACCGGTACCCACCACGGCGAGCGCGCAGCCGAGCGCCACGCCTACGAGCCGGCCATCGCAGCCGACGGGCGCCTCCCCGACGGTCGCGCCGACCCCGTCGCCGAGCCCGGGCGCCTCGACCACGGCGACAAGCTGCCCGACGGGCGCCCCAGTCGGGGGCGCGACGNCCGCNCCGCCCTGCTGAACCCGCCGCACGGCCGCGTCACGCCACCGTCCGGCGTCCTGGTGCTCATCCACCACGCACCGGAGACTCTGACTGTGGCAAACCGGCTACGCGACCGCCGCCTTCGGCTTCGCCACAAGATTAGGAGAACGGAACGGTGATGCAGGCCGCCCGCGGACCGGCGGATCCGGCTTCGCCGGGCATGCCACTCGTCCCGTGCTCGTGGAGCACGACGGCCCTGGCACCGCCGGCTCGGAAGTTCCAGTCGACGACGGCGAACGCCTGGCCGTTGCCGTCGGCGTCCGTACTGAAATCCAGCCAGACCTCGTTGTGTGGATTGGCGTACGCCGGATCGACAGAGGGTTGTACCGGGTCCGGCACGTTCTGGTAATGCGGCCCGGCCGCCGTACCCGTCGCGCCGCACGCCTTCTGATGAACATGCGCCCCGTACCTGTGGCCGGGCAGCAGCCCCTGAACCACCAAGCCCACCACGGTACGAGGTCCGCCGGCCGCCAGTACGACCGCCCCGGCGCCGACCGGAACGAGATGCCGGTCGTAGGTGACGGCCGCCGGTGGCTGCTTCTCGTTCCAGGTCGTGAACGCGACCGGCTCCGCGACGACCCTCGTGGCGCTCGGAGCCGCCGGTGCCACCGCCGAGGCCGCAGCGGCGAACAACGCGGTGAACAAGCCGAGGCCGGCCAGGGTGATCGACAGACGCCGTCGCATGAGGATCCTTTCAGCGGCTAGTTCAGTGGCTCGGGAACGCCGTTCACGTGGGACGAGCCTAGCCTGGCCACAGGTTTCGGGAATGCTCAACACGACCTGAACGGAAACGTGGGGCCGAACGGGGGTGCCCGGCTCACCATCCTCGGCGCGAATCCGAGGAAGTACCCAAGGACCGGGGCAGCACCGACGCCATATTTTGCTCGGACGCCACGTTTTGCTCAGGCATGGTCCACCCTTCCTCAGGCATGGTCCGCTCCCAACGCCGGCCACCGGCTCGGGCGAAGAAACCAGCCAGGCTCGGCATGCGCCCGGTGGATCAGGCGAGACGCCAGGACGTTGCCCGGCCGGCTGCGACCAAGGCAGTGTCGTCCAGAGTGAGGACCTGATCAGCGAGACGGGCGGGATAGGCGCGCAAAGACAGNCCCTCGGCCGCCGCGACCTCCGCGAGCCGGTCGCCTGCCTCACCAGGGATGCGGATGTTGGCATCGGTCACGGGACGTCTCCCTTCACACGCTCGTAGGGTATGGGTATGGGTACATACTCATACCTGGCTCAGGCGGGCACAGCAACGGTCAGGCCTTCCTGGGCGGCGGCGGTCGACAGGCGCTTGTCGTAGCTGACGAAGACCAGTGACGGCGCATCGAGCCGGAGCGCCGTCGCGAGATGCAGGGCATCCGGCGAACGCAGCAACGGATCCGTCAAGGCCGCGGCGGAGACCATGATCGGTTGGTCGATGGGCACGAGCGTGATCCGCGACGGGACGTCGGGGATACGGGGAAGAGCGGCGGGGTCGCTGCGGCGCAACGCTCGGGTCACTTCGAGCATCACAAGCGCGGACGACACCGCGACGCCTGGCCGGACGGCAAGCCAGGAGCGCAGCGCACGCGTCCCACGCTCCGGATGGGTCAACTTCATCAATGCGCTGGAGTCCAGATAATTCAAGAAGATTCCCCGCGTAGCTCCGCCACCACGTCCACGGAGTCACGGCCGTCCCAGCTGCCCGTAGACGTCGGTTCGGGGAGATCAGCCAGGCTCGCGGTGGGGACGGTAACGCGCCCCTCGGCAACGAGTTGGTCCAGGTAGTCACTGCCCGTCTGCGTCAGTTCGGGCACCAGCCTCGCCCACGGTCGTCCGTTGCGAGTGATGACGATCGATTCTCCCGCGTGCGCACGGTCAACCCAGGTACCCACGGCGTGGCTGAGATCCCGCATGCTCACCACAGTCATACCTGAAGTCCAACAAGTGTTGGACACCCGCTGGCCCCTCGATTCCAGGATCAGCGGGAGCACCGTCCCCGGACGGCATCGCGCCCCCCGGACGGCATCGCGCCCCAGCGCTCGGCGTGGACGGCGTCGGCGAGGGGACGCCGCCGGGCCCAGCCATGGCGTTCGAGGTCGGGAACGTGCTCAAGGTGGGTTACCGGCCCGAGGCAGAGCCACGCCACGGGCCGGATGTCGGCGGGGATGGCGAGCAGGTCACGAACGAACGGCTCCCGGTAGAACGACACCCAGCCCACCCCGAGGCCCTCGGCGGTTGCGGAGAGCCACAGGTTCTCGATCGCCAGGCACACCGAGTACAAGCCGGCGTCGGCAATGGCGTGCCGCCCCAGCACCGCCGGCCCCCCGCGGTGCGGATCGTAGGTCACAACCAGCGACAACGACGACTCCAGGATGCCGTCGATCCTGATCCGGGCGAACCGGGCTGCACGCTCACCGGCCAGGGCCCCGGCGAAGACGGCGCGCTCGCGGTGCACATGGGTGTGGAAGGCCCGCCGGGACCGCTCGTCGGTGACGAGGATGAAGTCCCAGGGCTGGCTGAGGCCGACGCTCGGCGCGGCGTGAGCCGCCCCGAGCACCCGGTCGAGCACGTCGGCGGGGATCGGCGCGCCGGTGAACTGGCCGCGCACGTCGCGCCGCCGGTGCAGGACATCGTAGAGGTCCGTGGGGCGGAGGTTCGTAGGGTGGCTGTCGGTGGGCATGGCAGGCTCCCGCTGTCCGGCCGCCCGCACGACGACGGGCGACGTCGATGCGGGGCCGGTCTTCGGACTTCCGGATCAACGCCGGCCGTCCGCCTTCCCGGACCCGAGGGCCCAGTGGCTGCGCGACGCGCATGGACGGCGACTTCCCGGTTACCGCGGCGGGCCCGTGCCGGACTTTCACCGGCTTCCCGATTCTCCCCGGTCCCCCGGGGCACCCCGCTCATGATGCCATTGGGGACGATACAGGATAAATCGACATACCAAGGTGACGGCGATCCGTCGACCGGTGAGTTTGGGGGACCTGAGCACGGTCTGCGGGAAGGTCATCCCGGTCTGGCAACGGAACAGGCGGCTCAAGGTACGTTCACTGTACGTTCACTCGCCCCGACGGTGGCGCCGAACTCGGCCCGAGTCCGCGGATCGGCGGGATCACCGGCCAGCGCCGCTGTGAGCGCGGCGACGCGGTCGTCGCGTGGTTGGGGCAGGCCGAGCCGTAGCTCGGTCACCTGCCGCAACGAGCGCAGCGGGACGGCTGTCAGGTCCGTCGCGGTGAGCGCCCGGATGATCTCCGCAACAGGGGGGGNACGGCTACCACGGTCGGAGCGGGGGACCCGAACGGATCATCCATGTCCGGGAAGGCCAGTAAGTGCATATGGGTGGGGGTGCGCCTGGTGCGCGTGGTCACCGACGCGATCCCCCGCGGCGACCCGGCCNACATCGCCGCGGCCGGGCTGAAGGCACGTCAGGACGCGTGCTCGTGCTGACAGGCAACCCGCGCGAAGAGAGCTACCGCGGCGTTGCAGCTGGTCAGAGGAAAAGCTGGTCGAGCGTGTCGGCGGTCAGGACGCGAGCGGTCCAGGTCTGGAGCTGGCCGGCGGAGGCGTCGTGCACGGCGGCGAGCGCGGCCTCGGGAAGCGGACCGAACTTGAGGGTCAACAGCTGGAGGAGCGACTCGACACGACCCTCGACGCGGCCCTCGACACGACCCTCGGCACGGAGCATCTCTGCGATGGTCATGTAGGCATCCTCCGCCTCAGGTCCAAGGCCGGCGATCAGGTCATGCAACTCGTCGCGGGCGTCCGCTTCTCCGACCAGCTCAATGTAACGCAGCAAAGTGGCGAACTCCTCCCTGCCATCCGGGCCGTCGAGGACCGCGCGCAGTTCGTCGACCCACGGTCGCAGGTCCTGGGCGAGCCGGGGGTTACCAGGGACGATCTTGAGGAGGAGCAGAGTGAGCCGCACCGAGTGCGTCAGCGGACGCTCCCGCAGCTCCCGCTCGTCAACGCGAACCAGGTCATCGAGCAGGAACTGGAACCGGGGCAGATGCTCCCGCCAGGCGCCGGCGAGGTCCGGAGCCAGGTCGACCAGGTCGAGCACCTGAGTCGGGGCGACCCACGCGTGCTCGTTGTGGTGCACGACCAGCGGGACCACCGCTGGCAGCCGGGCCGCTTTGTGATGGTCTGCCAGGTAGCGGTCNCAAACACGCACGACGTAACGCAGCATCCGGAACGCCATAAGCGGGTCGCTGCTGCTCTGGTGCTCGACGAGGACGTAGATGAACGCCTCATGGCCGTCAAGCGGAGCGGTGAAGAGCAGGTCGGTGTGCCGCCACCGCAGCGTGGCGTCGACCAGGCTACCGGGGACAATCGCCAGCCGGTCGAGGTCGAGGCGGGCCACAAGAGCCGCCGGCAGCGTCGCGCGCAGCTGCGACGCCGCGTTCGACGGCACACCGAGGACCCGGCGGAACACCGCGTCATGCGGCGAAGGCGGACTCGACATGGCGGCACCGTACCGGCGAACACCGACATCCCAGACGGCGCCGCACAGCTAGCTCCCGATCCACACGGCCAACGGGGGCGGCGCTCAAGCCGTCTGCCAGACTGGCGGCAACGATAGCGCCGAGTTCCCAGCACGCCTCGCGTACCGCGGCGTCCACTTCGCCGACGATCGACAGCGGCTCACGCCGGCGCTTCCACTTCAGCCCCGTGGTGACACCACCGCCGCGGATCGCGCCGGTGGTGTCGCTGTTGCCGCGCGTACGGCCGGCCTACGGTTGCCTCAAGCACGGGATAGTAGATCTGCTCGCAGATTTCACCGAAACTCGGGTACGCGACGTGGCCACGCTACGTGTCCGCGAGGTCGAGACACCACGGCCGGCCACGTAGAAGACAGCGAGCCCGGCGCCGCCGCTCCCACGTCCGAGGTCGAGAATTTGCTAAACTCTGTCTGTGGACGAATGGGAAGTCCGCGTGACGAACGAGTTCCTGGCCTGGGTCAACGAGCTCGATCCGAGGTCCAGGGCGCTCGTCGTCGACGCGATCGATCGGCTGGCCGATGCCGGGCCAAGCCTGGGCCGACCACTGGTCGACCGCCTGGTCGGCTCGGAGATCCACAATCTCAAGGAGCTCAGGCCAGCTTCCGCGGGCACCTCGGAGATCCGCGTCCTGTTCGTCTTCGATCCCTGGCGCTGCGCCATCCTGCTGGTCGGTGGGGACAAGTCGGGCGACTGGTCCGGCTGGTACCGCACGGCGATCCCACGCGCGGAGACGCTGTACGCCGAGTACATGAAGGAACGGGAAGCCGAGGAGGGCAGCTCATGACCAGATTCCCCCGGTGGAACGACGTCCGCGCCGATCTGATCGCCGACGCCGAGGAGACCCTGACCGAGGCCCGCAGGCGCAACCAGGCCTACATCGACGGCCACCGCCTCGCTGAACGCCGCAGGCTCCTCGGCCTGACCCAGACCGAGGTCGCCGAGCACATGGGTGTCAGCAAGAGCCGGGTCTCCCAGATCGAACGCGGCGACGTCTCCACCGTCGACGTCATCGCCCGCTACGTCCAGGCCCTCGGCGGCCAGATCCAGATCACCGCCGTCTTCGGCGACGATCTCTACATCCTGCGCGGCACCGACACGCCCGCTGCGTGACAGGCAACAAACCACGCCCCCGCACTGTCTGGAGCAAGCGGCCTGGGCCGGGTTTCCTCGGCGAGACAGGACAGAGCCGCAGGCCGCCACGGGCACGGACCTGGGGTCGACGTGGGCGAACACCGGTGGTGCGGGTACCCGGCCGGGCGGGTCCGGACGGGTGAGTGTGGTCGCCGATGGTCTGCTACCGCCCCGGGTGGCGGCCCAGGGCTGCTCTACCGGGCCCGGACCTGGCGTGGTGGCAGCGGCCGGAAAGGCATCGGCTGGCAGGACTGCCGGGATCTGCTGGCCGCCGCGCACGCCCAGCTTCCCGNGGGCCGGATGATCCTGGTCTGGGACGGGGTGAACATCCACCGCCAGGCGGAGATGGCCGCGTTTCTCCAGGAACACGCCGATGGGGTGAGCGTGGTGGCGTTGCCGGCCTATGCCCCCGAGCTGAACCCGGCGGAGGGGTGTGGTCACAGATCAAGCGGACCGCGCTGGTGCACCTGGCTGCCCGCAGCCTCGACGCCATCACGATCATCCTATCGAGGCGTCGCTACGACCGTTTGACCCCGCCCCCAGTCAAGTGTCCATTCACGGGTGACGGCTTGAGCAGCCCCGTGTTGATGTTGGTTTAGGTGGCGAGAGCGTGTGTGGGGCTGGCCGCGCGCCTGGCTGGCATCCAGGGCGTACCGGCGAGGGCGAGGCGGATGGCGTCGACGGCGGTCAGGCCGTGGTCGCGGGCGGAGACGAGGTAGGAGCGCACGCGTAGGTAGGCGGCCATGGTGGGGGTGTGCCAGTAGCCCGAGACGGCCTGGTGGCGTTTCGGGAGGCGTATGGCCTGCTCGCTGGGGTTGTTCGTCCATGGGATCTTGAAGTCGGTGGTGAAGAGCCAGACCTGGTCTGCCTTCGCGGCGAGCCGGCGGGCCAGGACCAGGCCGGGATGGTTCTTCTCGTCGGCCCAGGGGCGGGACATGTTCGTCAGCTCGCCGATCCGGACGTCGGCGTCGTAGCGGGCCCGCAGCGCGTCGATCGCGGCCTGGCCGAGGCGGCTGTTCCCGGCGGCGCGGGCGGCGACGACCAGGCCGTTGGCCTCGCGGAGCAGGTCGATGAGCCGGCCCGCCCACTTCTGGACCTTCGGCGCGAGGATCAGCACCGCACGCAACGCCCTGATGAGATGGGCACAGCACAACTGCACGCCGGCGAGCGTGGGGTCGTACTGGTGCCAGCCGGCGTAGTCGTCGCGGGTCAGGTAGCCGTGCCAGCCGGTGAGGACGCCGGTGGCGTCGATCGCCCCGGACGAGCGGGAGCTGATCGCCGCATACCAGACCAGCCCGGGCGCCGGGGTGCGCACCACCAGCAGGTGCGGGGTGCCCGACAGGGCGGTGCCGGTGACCTCGTCACGATCCTTGCGCAGCACGTTGACGGGCGACTCGTCCCCGCAGAGCACCGGTTCGGCCCGCAGCGCCGCCTTCATCGCCTCGTCGAACCCGGCAGCCTGAAGATCCTGCGCGAGCCGCTCGTTCGCGCGGGCGACGAACCCGGACGAGACCGGCACCCCCAGCAGCGCGTGGATGACCATCGCGGCCCGCTCGACCGGCACGTTGCCCTCGGAGGCGAGCAGCACCGCCGCCGCGTTCAGCCGCGGCCCGTAGGACACGCCGCCCGCCGCCGCGTGCCGCACCCCCGGAACCACGGCGGTGGTGACCTTCCGGCAGCAGGCGCAGCGCCGCCGCGGCAGCGCCCACTCGACCTTCTCCAGCACCGGTTCGAGCAGGTCCCAGGCCTGCGCCCACCCGTCCGCCAGCACCCCCGCGCCGGACAGATCCGCCGCGCAGGACGAGCATTCCGACGGCGGGTCCGCCGATAACGACCGGTCCGGCGTCTCCTCCCGGGCCAGCCCCGCCCCCGGATGNCCCGGCTGCCCNCCCGGCTTCTTCTCCTTCGACCGGNCCCGCTCCGAGGACGCCCGCCGCTCGGCCTTCCGCTTCTCCCTCGCCCCGACCGGATCCTTCGACGGCGGCACAGAGGAGTTCGTGCTGTCCCGCGACAGCCGCCGGCGCAGCTCGGCGAACTCGAGCTCAAGCTCCTCGACCCGCCGCACGGCCCGGTCCCGCTCGGCGCGCACCGCGCCAAGCTCCACCTCATGCCGCGCGGCCGAGTCCTCCACGACCCGACGCAGCCGCTCGTTGACCGACACCAACCGCTCGTTCGCCGCCACCGACGCGGCCTGCCCGACGGCGAGTTCCTCGATCCGCGCCTCGGCAGCCGCGAGACGCGACTCCCACGACGACGCGGACAGCTCAGCCACAACCCTGATCATCCACGCCCAGCCACCAGGATCAAGCAACGGCCACAGCACGTCCCCGCAACACAAACCCCAAGGTCAGCGGGCTACCCCGGCACACCCGTGAATGGACACTCTCTGGCGTCAAGGTACGGCGGTGTTGTTTTNNCACTCNGCNG